>VGPB01000070.1 GCA_016875695.1 Chloroflexota bacterium
GCAGCTCGGCGCCTACGGCGAGCGAGGGGTAGGCGTGGCCGCCCGTGCCGCCGCCGGCGAGCGCGAACATCATCGCGACCACCGGCCGGGGGGTGCGGCGGAACGCAGCACGCCGCGCGTCGGTGGCTCGCGCGCGAGATCGCCCAGCGCTGCGGAGCGCGACACCGACAGCAGCACGCCGATGGCGCTCAGCGTCGCGATCGTGGCGGAGCCGCCGTACGACAGCAACGGCAGCGGGATGCCGGTCAGCGGGATCGAGCGCGTCACGCCGCCGGCGTTGATCAGCAGCTGGAACGCGAGCCACGCACACACGCCCGTGGCCAGCAACGATCCGAAGCGGTCCGGCGCGCGTTGCGCGATGCGCAGGCCGCGCCACAGCAGCAGTGCGAACAGCAGCAGCACCATCACCACGCCGATGAAGCCTAGCTCCTCGCCGATGATCGCGAGCACGCCGTCCGTGTGCGAGCCGGGGATGAAGAAGAACTTCTGGCGCGATACCCCGAGGCCAAGCCCGCTCAGCCCGCCGGACCCAAAGGCGACCAGCAGCTGCAGCGTGTGGAAGCCGACCCCGGTCGGGTCGTCCTCGGCGCTCGTGAAGGAGAGGATGCGCTCGGTGCGGTAGCCGCCGCTGCTCACTAGCAACACGAACGCGAGCGTGCTCGCGCTCGCGAGCGCGAGCACGTGCGTGAGCCGCGCGCCCGCGACGAAGAACAGCGCACCTGTGATCGCGGCGATGATCACCGCCGTGCCGAGGTCCGGCTCGAGCATGATCAGCGCGCCCACGAGCGCGACCATGCCCACGAATGGCAGCACGCCGAGCGAGAGATCGCGCACGACCTCGCCCTTGGCGGCGAGCCATGCGGCCATGTAGACGAGCACCGCCAGCTTCGCGAACTCGCTCGGCTGCAGCGCCGGCAGCGCCGCGCTCGGCTGGATCCAGCGTTGCGCACCGTTTTGCTCGACGCCGATACCCGGCACGAGCACGGCCGCGAGCCCGACGAGCGCCGCCAGCATGATCAGCGGGCTCAGGCGCAGCAGCACGCGATAGTTCATGGTCATCGCCACGAACATGCAGCCGAGGCCGATCGCGATGAACACGATCTGCCGCTTCACGAAGTAGTTCGCGTCGCCGTACTGCGCGTAGCCCAGCGCGTACGACGACGAGTACACGGCGATCAGGCCTACGACGGTCAGCACCAGTAGCACGGCGAGCAGCGCGTAGTCGGGCCCGTGCCGGCGCACGGGCGCGCGCTCGTCGCGCTCGGCATACGCTGGAGCCACGACTCCCGGACGCGCGGCGCCGCGGCGCGCGGCTATCATGTGGCGCTGCCCAGGCGTGCCACTGCGGTGCGGAAGGCCGCGCCGCGCTGCTCGAAGTTCGCATACGCATCGAACGACGTGCCGGCCGGCGCGAACAGCACCACGTCGCCCGCACGCGCGAGCCTTGCGGCGGCCGCGACCGCGCCCTCGACGTCCGCCACCTGTTCGACGGTGGCGCCGCAGCCTGCCGCGGTCACCGCCTCGCGCACCGCCGCCGCGAACAGCTCGCCCGCCTCACCGAACGCCACCACCGCGCGGCAGCGCGCGGCCGCCTCGGTGGCGAGCACGGCGAGCGGCAGCTCCTTGTGCCGCCCGCCCAGCAGCAACACCAGCGGCTCGGCGAAAGCGCGCATGCCGGCGAGCGTGCGTTCGGGCGTCGTCGCGATCGAGTCGTTCACGTACTGCACGCCGCTCACTGCGGCGACGGGCTCGAGGCGGTGCGGGATGCCCGCGAACGCGCGCACCGCGCTCGCGAGCGCTCTGTCGTCGACGCCCAGGCGGCTCGCGATCGCGACGGCAGACAGCACGTTGTCGACGTTGTGGTCGCCGCGCAGGCGGATCTCGGCGCGCGGGAGCACGGGATGCTCACGCCCATGCTCGCGCCGCACGACGACGTCGCCGGACAGCGTCACGCCGTCGCCGGGCAGCGCCTGCTGGCGTGCGGTGTACGTGACGTGGCCCGGCGCCTCGCGCGCGAATGCGGCCGCGACCGTGTCGTCGGCGTTGAAGATCACCGTGTCGTCGGCTTGCTGGAACGCGAACACGCGGCGCTTGAGCGCGACGTACGCCTCCCACGTGTAGCGGTCGAGATGGTTCGGCGTCACGTTCGTGACGCACGCCAGCTGTGGGCTGCGCGAGACCGTCTCCAGTTGCGTGTGCGAGAGCTCGAGCATCACGCGCGTGCGCGGACCGATGCGCTCGAGCAGGCCGAGCAGGCCGACGCCGATGTTGCCGCCGAGCACGTAGTCCGCGCCCGCAGCCTCGAGCATCGCGCCGACCAGCGCGGCGGTCGTGCTCTTGCCGGAGGACCCGGTCACTGCCGCCACGGGCGCCGGGCACAGCTCGAGGAACAGCTGCGCCGCCGACGATACTGGGACGCCCGCGGCGCGCGCGGCGGCGAGCGCCGGCAGCTGCTGGGGCACGCCCTGTGATACGAAGACATAATCCGCGGTGGCGCAGTCCTCAGCCCGGTTCGCGCCGAGCGAGAGCGTGGCCTCACTGTCCGCGATGGTCACGAGGGCGTTGCGGAGCGCCTCGGCGGGGCGAACGTCGGACACCGTCACGCGCGCGCCGCGCCCAGCGAGGAAGCGCACGAGATCGATCCCTTCGATGCCGAGGCCGACGACAGTCACGCGCGCCCCTGCGAAGTTAGGAGAATGTGCCTCAGCAGATGCGCTATTCTTATCCACCGGTGGTCACACCGCAAGTGCCAGCGCCACGCCGACCATCGCCCCCGCGAACCCGAACAGCCAGAAGCGCAGCACCACCTGCGGCTCGCTCCAGCCGAGCAGCTCGAAGTGGTGGTGCAGGGGCGTCATGCGGAAGAGGCGTCGCCCGCCCGTGGTCTGGAAGTAGGCGATCTGCAGCAGCGTCGAGAGCGCCTCGGCGCAGAAGACGATGCCGATCACCGGGAGCAACAACCAGTGCCCGGTCATCAGCGCCACCGTCGCCAGTGCCGCACCCAGCGGCAGCGCGCCGGTGTCGCCCATGAACACGCTCGCGGGGTGCGCGTTGTACCAGAGGAAGCCGAGCAGCGCCCCCACGACCGTGAACGAGAATGTCGAGAGATACGCTTGCTCCTGCGCGAAAGCGATCACCGCGTACGCGGTGAATGCGATCGCCGCCGTGCCGCCGAGCAGCCCGTCGAGCCCGTCCGTGATCGCCACCGACGCCGTCGTCGTCAGCACGATGAGCACGGCGAGCGGCACGTAGAGCAGGCCCAGGTCGTGCTTGCCGGCCCACGGGATGTTCACACTGTGCGCGTCCAGGAGGTCGTAGCACGCCCACGCGATGCCTACGCCGAGCAGCGCGATCAGCCCGAACTTCACGCGCCAGCTCAGCCCGCGCTGGTGTCGCCCGGACAGCGTTCCGCGGTCGTCGACGGCACCGATGGCCAGCGCGACCCCTACCGCGAGCAGCGGCAGCAGGATGCTTAGACGGTCGAACAGGTTCGTGAACACCGTGACCACGGCCGCCGCGCCGAAGATCAGCAGCCCGCCCATGGTCGGCGTGCCTTCCTTCGCGGTGTGCGTCGACGGCCCCTCGGCGGAGATCGCCTTGCCGAGCCGCTGCGCGCGCAGCCACGCGACCAGCGGGCGGCCGGCGATCAGCGCGAGCAGGAACGCCGCGCCGCCGGAAAGCAGCGCGTGCGTCATCGCCCGGCCTCCCCGGGGCAGGCGAGGTCGCGCTCCAGCGCGGCCACCACGGTCTCCAGCGCCAGCGCTCGGGAGCCCTTCACCAGCAGCACATCCTCGGGCCGCAGCGCCTTGCGCAGCGCGGCGGCGGCTTCGTCCTTGGTGGCGTGGTGGTGCACATCGTGCAGTCCGCCCTGCCGCGCCGCCACCGCGATCCCCTCTCCGAGCCCCCCGACCGTGAACAGGACGTCCACGAGCTCGGCCGCCCGCCGCCCCACGCGCGCGTGCTCGCGCGCCGAGAGCTCGCCCAGCTCCAGCATGTCGCCGAGCAGCGCCACGCGGCGCCCGGGCGTCTCGGCCAGCAGCTCGAGCGCGCCCAGCGTCGCTACCGGGCTCGCGTTGTACGTGTCGTCGAGCAGTATCACGCCCCCCGGCAGCGTGCCGATGCGCAGCCGCGTGGGGATGCGCAGCGCCTCGATCGCCTCGACCGCCGAGTCGAGCGGCACGCCGTCCGAGAGGCCCACCGCGAGCGCCGCCAGCACGTTGGCGAGCAGGTGGCGGCCGGGCAGTGGCACCGCGACGCGGCGCGTGGCGCCTGCGTAATGGAGGTCGAAGCGAAAGCCGCGCGCGCCGTCGCTCTCCAGCGCATCGCCGCGGACGTGCGCCTCCGGGCCGCTGCCGAACCAGCACACGCGCGCGGCGGTGTACGGCGCCATCGCCGCCACGCGCGCGTCGTCGGCGTTCAGCACGGCGACGCCGCCCGCGGGCAGCGCCTCCGGCAGCTCGCGCTTCGCGCGCGCAATCGCCTCCAGCGAGCCCGCACGCTCCAGGTGCACGGGCCCCACGTTCAGCACCACGCCGATGCGTGGGCGCGTCCAGCGGCAGAGCAGCGCGATCTCACCCGTGGTGTACATGCCGAGCTCGAGCACCGCGCGCTCGGTGTCCGGCCGCACCGCGAGCAGGCAGAGTGGCACCCCGATCTCGTTATTATAGTTCGCCGGCTCGGCCTGCGTGCGGTAGCGCTGCGCCAGCACCGCCGCCGCGATTAGCTTCGTGGTCGACTTGCCGACGTTCCCCGTGACGCCCACGACGTCTAGCGCGGGCAGCGCGTCGCGCCACGCCGCGGCCAGCGTCTGCAGTGCCGCCAGCGCGTCCGCGACTTCGAAGCACCGCGTGGCGTCGACGCCCGGCGGCACGTGCTCGCACAGCACGCCGGCCGCGCCGCGCGCGAGCGCATTGGCGGCGAATTCGTGCCCGTCGGTGTGCTCGCCTCGTAGCGCGACGAACAGGTCGCCCGGCTGCGCGAGGCGCGAGTCGATCACGGCGCGCGTGAACGCGAGCGGCGGTCCCTCGACGCTGCGCAGCTGCGCCGCGAGCACGCGGCGCACGAACGCGCCGTCCAACGCGGGCGTGCCAGGCGGCGGCGCCGTCATCGTGCGGCCGCCTGCGGCGCCGGAGGCAGCGCGGGCGGTACGTTCAGGTACTGCATGATGTCCGCCGCGACGTTCGCGAATACCGGCGCCGCGACCTGCCCGCCGAGGTTCAGCCCGCCGCTCGGCTGGTCGATCTTGACGAGGATCGACACGCGCGGCTGCTCGTACGGCAGGAAGCCTGCGAACGTCGCGATCG
Source organism: Chloroflexota bacterium (assembly GCA_016875695.1). Taxonomy (GTDB): domain Bacteria; phylum Chloroflexota; class Dehalococcoidia; order UBA2979; family UBA2979; genus SHYP01. Next base: position 5,304 of record VGPB01000070.1, read on the forward strand.
TCGTGTTCAGGTCGTAGCCCGTGGGGATCGAGACGAGCGTCGTGCCGGTCTTGCCGGCGACCAGGTAGCCGCGCACGCGCGCGCCGTGCCACTCGACGCTCTCGACGACGTCGAGCATGAGTGCGCCGACGGTCTTCGCGGTGGCCGCCGAGACCGGGCGGCGCACCTCGACGGGGGCGAAGCGGCGCACCTCGCGGTCGTTGACGACCTGCGTGACGACGTACGGCCGCATCAGCCGCCCCCCGTTCGCGAACACGTTGACGGCTGTCAGCACCTGCAGCGGCGTGGCCGCGAGCCCCTGGCCGTACGAGTTCGTGGCCAGGTCGACGGGGTACCACGCGGGGTCGTCCGGCTCGCGGATCAGACCCTCCGCCTCGCCCGACAGCCCGACGTGCGTCGGCTCGCCGAACCCAAACGCGTGCAGGTAACCGTAGAAGTCGTGCGCGCCGATCTGCTGCGACAGCCACACCGAGCCGGTGTTGAGCGACCGCTGCAGGTACTGCCGCACCGTGACGTGGCCGTTGGCGGAGAAGTCCCAGTTGGTGATCTTCGTCGTGCTGCCGGCCACGTCGAAGCGGCCCGTGTCGACGTACGTGCTCTCGGGCGTGACCTTGCCGAGGTCGATCGCGGCGGCGGTGGTGATCGTCTTCAGCACCGAGCCTGGCTCGTAGAGGTCGGCCACCGCGCGGTTGCGCACGTGCTCGGCGAGCTTCGGGTCGTCGAGGTCGATGGCGCCGAGGCCGGTAGTCGGCAGCGACGTCATGGCCAGCACCGCGCCGCTGTGCGACTCCATCACGATGATCGAGCCGCCGGTCGCGTGGTACTGCGCGACGGCCTCGCGCAAGCGTCGCTCGGCGATCGCCTGGATGAAGCGGTCGATGGTGAGCTGCACCTCGCCGCCGGACTGCGGCTCGCGCTCGTTGCGGCCCTGGAACGCGATCGGCCGGCCGAGCGCGTCGTGCTCGAAGCGCCGCAGCCCCGGCTTGCCGCTCAGCAGCTGGTTGAAGTCGGCCTCGATGCCCCACAGGCCAGTGCCGTCGAGCCCGAGGTAGCCCACGATCGAGGCCGCGAGGTCGCCCTCCGGGTACAGCCGCCGCGCGGCGGGCAGCAGCCGCACGCCCCACAGGTCGAGCGCCTGCAGCTCGCGTCCGGCGGCGTACGCGAGCTGGCGGCGCACCAGGACATCGCCCTGCCGTACCGCGGTGCTGGCCGCCAGCAGCGCCGGCGCGCTGGCGTCGCCGCCGAGGAACGCTGCGAGCTGCTGCGCGGCGCGCTTCGCGCGCGTCGTGTCCCGCCACAGGAACGAGTCGATGTAGAGGTCCCATGTGTCGACGGACGTCGCGAGCGGGAAGCCGGTCGCGTCGAGGATCGCGCCGCGCGGCGCGGGCAGGCTCGCGGCGCCGAGGCGCGCGACCGCCGCTTCCTCGACGTACCGCTCGTGGTCCACCAGCTGCACCATCGCCAGTCGTGCGATGAGTGCGACGAGCGCGAGCGCCACGGCGGCGGTGAGGGTGTGATGCCGCCAGTTGAGCTGGCTCGGACGGCGGTTCGCCATGGGCCTGCCCTCACTCCGCGTCCGGCCGCCGGCCACGGGGCTAGTCGAATCCCGGCAGCCTGCGCAGCAGCGCCTCCCACCATGCAACCTCGAGCGCGGGCGTCGGCTCCGGCCGCACCACATAGCGGCCGGGCATCGCGATGCCCGCGGGCGCGCGCTCCGGCACCGTCACGCGCACCGTCCGGGCGGGCTGCACCATTCCGAGCCGTTCGATCGCGATGCGCCGCACCTGATCGGTGCGCGCCTGCGCCGCGACGTCCGCCTCCAGCAGCCGCACCTCTGCGGCCAGCGCGTCGCGTTCGCGCTCCAGCTCGCGCAGCGCGTAGCCGGCGCTCGCCGTGCGGCTGGACTGCAGCACCTGCAGCAGCCCCAGGCTGACGGCGGCCAGCAGCGCGAGCGCGGCGAGCAGCGTCCAGGGCACGTGGCGCGCGGCCACGCGGGGCAGCGCCGCGGCGTGCTGCGCCGCGGCCATCAGGCCGCCGCCAACCTGCCGAGCGATTCGGCGACGCGCAGGCGGGCGGAGCGCGCCCGGGGGTTGCGCGCCAGCTCGGCGTCGCCGGGCTTCGTCGCGCCGTGCCCGACGCGCCGCAGCGAGGCGACGTGGCCGCATATACACACCGGTGTGCGGGGTGGACACAGGCAAGCGCTTGACTCCCTGCGCATATATTCCTTCACCATCCGGTCTTCGAGCGAATGGAACGCGATCACCACCAGCCGCGCGCCAGCGCCGGCGAGCAGGCCGTGGGCCGCGGACAGCGCATCAGCCAGGAAGTCCAGTTCCTGGTTGACCACGATTCGCAACGCCTGGAAGGTCCGAGTGGCGGGGTGAATAGGACCTTCCGGACGCCTGCCTACGGCCTGCTCGACGGCGCTGACGAGCTCGCCCGTGGTGTGCAACGGCCGCCGCGCCACGATCGCGCGTGCGATGCGGCGGCTGTGCCGCTCCTCGCCGAAGCGCCAGATGGCGTCGGCGAGGCTTGTTTTGTCGTATTCGTTCACGACCTGCGCCGCCGTGAGCGCCGCACGGTCGTCCATGCGCATGTCCAGCGGCTCGTCGCGCTGGAACGAGAATCCGCGCCCGGGCGCGTCCAGCTGCAGCGACGAGACGCCGAGGTCGAACAGCACGCCATCGACGCGCTGCAAGCCGTGCGCCGCTGCGATGTTCGCGATGTCCCAGAACACGCCGCGCGCGAGCACCGCGGCGTCGCCGAAGCGCGCGAGCCGCTCGCGCGCGGCGCACAGCGCCTCGCCGTCGCGGTCGATGCCGAGCAGGCGTCCGCCGGGCTGGGCGGCCTCGAGGATCGCCTCGGCGTGGCCGCCGAGCCCGACGGTCGCGTCGATGTAGCTGCCCCCGGGGCGGACGGCGAGGCCGCGCAGCACCTCGGCGAGCAACACAGGCTCGTGGCGCGCGGTGTAGCCGGCGGGCGGCACGGTCACGCGACGCTCGTCGCCGGCGCGGCGGCCTGCGCCTCGCGGCGCGCGCGCTGGCGCGCGTCGTGATGCGCGCGCCCCCAGATCTCGAGGTGGCCGCCGCATCCGCGCACGAGCACGCGCTGCTCCAGCGGCACGAGCGCGCGCACGGCCTGCGGCACGAGGATGCGCCCCTGGCGGTCCAGCTCGACGGGATAGGCGTCGGCGAAGAAGTCGCGTAGCTCGTCGCGACCGGCCTGGGTGCGCAGGGTCACCTCGCCGCTGAGCGCCTCGGCGCGGCGATTGAAGTCGGCCTGGGTGTGCAGCTCCACGCAACCGTCCGGCCCCGGCCGCACGATGCCTCCGGCCGCGAACTCGACGCGGTAGAGCGCGGGGACGGCCACCCGACCGCGATCATCCACCGCGTGCTCGTACGTGCCGATGAACACCGAGCTGGCCCGCCTGCCTCGGCGGGTAGGGGAGATTCCCCATTTCCCCCCACCAAAGCCCTTGAAACCTACCACGCTCCTCATAAGGATGGCAACCCGCCCCATCCACCGTGCCGCTCGGGCTTCGTCCAGGGCCGCTGCTACGATGACGCCTGATCGGCGCGCAGCGGACGGGGGACGTGATGCCGCCAGCTCAGGGCTCGACGTCCGGCGCAGACGAGGGTGTAGCGGCCGCCGTCGCCCTCACCGTCGGCGTGCTCACCGTCAGCGACGCCGGGGCGCGCGGCGAGCGCGTCGACAGCGCGGGCCCCGCCGCCGCCGAGCTGCTGCGCGGCGCCGGCTTCACCATCGTCGCCAGCCAGATCGT
>VGPB01000071.1 GCA_016875695.1 Chloroflexota bacterium
CGCCGCCGAGCCCGGCGACCACGCCGCTGCGCTGCGCGCCGCGCTGCTGCGCTGGTACCGCCGTCGCACCGCCGACGCGCTCGACGATCGCATGCCGGAGTGGATCGCCTGCCTCGGCCGCGCACCCGCGCGCGTGCTCGTGCGCGATCAGCGCCGGCGCTGGGGCAGCTGCGCACCGGACGGCACCCTGCGCTTCAACCTGCGCCTCGCCATGCTCGCGCCGGAGCTCGTCGACTACGTGATCGTGCACGAGCTCGCGCACCTGCTCGTGCCCCGCCATGGGCCTGCGTTCTGGGCCGTCGTGCTGCGCACGCTCCCCGACGCACGCGCCCGCTCGCGCGCACTCGCCGCCCAGCCCCTGCCGCCGCTGTAGCCTCGGCGCTACCGGCCGAGCCGCCGCTGCCGCTGCGCGTACGAGCGGATCGCGCGCAGGAAGTCGATGCGACGGAACGCCGGCCAGAACACGTCACAGAAGTAGTACTCGCTGTACGCGCTCTGCCACAACAGGAATCCGGACAGCCGCAGCTCCCCTGACGTGCGGATGATCAGGTCCGGGTCTGGCACGTCCGGCGCGTACAGGTAGCGACCGATCTCGTCCGGCTCCAGCCCCGCGGCGATGCCCTCCAGCGAGTCGCCGCGCGCGATGCGATCCGCGAGCATCCTGCGCACGGCGTCCGTGATCTCCTCGCGTCCCCCGTAGCCCACGGCCACGATCAGCTCGTGCGGCTCGTACGCCGCGCTCTCCGCCTCCAGCTTCGCGATCGCCTCCTGCGTCGAGGCGGGCAGCAGCTCCCGCCGGCCTACCGCGCGCATGCGCCGCTTGCGCGCCAGCCCCTGCTGCTCCGCCAGGCCCGCGATCTTCTCCTCGATCAGCTCGAAGATGGAGTGCAGCTCGTCCGGGTCGCGCTGGAAGTTGTCCGTCGACAGCGCCCACAGCGTCACGACCGGAATCTCGAGCTCGTCGCACCAGCCGATCAGCTGCTCCACCTTGTCCGCGCCGCGGCGGTGCCCCTCCGCCGCGCTGACGAGCCCGTGCTTGCGCGCGAAGCGGCGGTTGCCGTCGAGGATCACACCTACGTGCTGGGGCAGTGGCCCCCGCAGCACGCCCGCCTCGAGCCGCCGCTCGTAGAACCTGTACGCGAGCCGGTCGAACATGCCTGCCTCCCCAACCCCCTGTTCCCACCTTAGAAGGCGGGTCGCACGGGCGTCGACAGTCCGCGCGTACAACTCAACCCCACCGAGGCCAAGAAGCTGCTCGAGGCGGCCGGTCAGAAGGACTTGAAGATCGACGCCACGTACTGCACGTACTCCGGCCAGGACTCCACTCGCCCCGAGCTCATGACGGACCAGTTCCGCAAGTCCGGCATCACGCTCAACGCGCGCAAGGTCGACTAGACCGCGTTCAACTCGCAGTGGGTCTGCGGCAAGCTCGCGGAGGCGACCACGTCCGGTTGGGCTGCGGTCGGCTTCGACGCGGACAACTACTTCTACAACCAAGTCTACTCGAAGTCGCCCGGCAACCGCTGGCACATCGAGGACACGCAGATCGACGAGTGGGCCCTCGCGCAGCGCTTCGAGCTCAACCCCGAGGCGCGCAAGGAGCTCATGAAGAAGATCTGGGACCGCGACGTGGAGATGGTCTACTGCATCCTCCAGGCCGGCCCCACCGCCTTCGACGTGCTCCAGTCGTGGCTGCGCGGCTGGCGCTCGAGCGGCCCGCTCGGCACCACCAGCTACTTCTACGATTGGGGGGCGCAGGTCCACAATATCTGGCTCGACAAGCAGCGCGAGCGTCGAGCGCCTGCCGCGCGCCGTTCGAGACTGCACAGCGCCGCCGGGGCCACCCCGCGGCGCTGCTGCTGTCGCCCGCGCGTGCGCGGTGCATAATGGCGCCCGCCGACGCCGCCGCTGCATGCGACCACCGACCGAGGGAGGCCACGTGAGCTACGAGTTGTTGTCCGTCGAACGGAAGGGCCACACCGCCACCATCACGCTCAACCGCCCCGAGCGCCTCAACGCGCTCAGCCGCGACCTCACGCACGAGCTGCACCGCGCGCTCGACGAGGTCAGTGACGAGTTCCCGCAGATCCGCACGCTCATCCTCACCGGCTCCGGCCGCGGCTTCTGCGCCGGCGCCGACGTCACCGCGATGGCCGCGCGCCAGGAGGGTGCTGAGCCGAAGCGCCAGGCATGGGACCCATTTGACAGCATCCCGCCGCTCGCCCCGCACCTCCGCCGCGTGCAGCAGCCCGTGATCGCAGCCGTCAACGGCCTCGCTGTCGGCGCCGGCCTCTCGCTCACGCTCGCCTCCGACATCCGCGTCGCCTCCACCGAGGCGCGCTTCGCCTCCATCTTCGTGAAACGCGGCCTCGTCCCGGACACCGGCTCCTCCGTCTCGCTGCCCGACCTCGTCGGCCTCGGCATTGCCGCTGAGATGGCGTACACCGGCCGCGTCGTCGACGCCCAGTGGGCGCTCGAAAAGGGCCTCGTCAACCGCGTCGTCCCGCACGACCAGCTGCTCGCCGCCGCCAACGAGATCGCCGACGAGATCGCCGCCAACCCGCCGCTCGCCGTGCGCGCCGCCAAGCAGCTGCTCTTCCGCCGCCAGCGCCTCGACGACGCGCTCCCGCACGAGCACGACGCCAACGCCCCCTCGATGCCGAGCGACGACCGCATCGAGGCCGTGCGCGCCTTCCTGGAGAAGCGCACCCCGGTCTTCCATGGCCGCTAGCACCACACTCGCGGCGCGCGTGCTGCCGCCTCGCGCCGCCCCTCGTCCCACCAGGCGACAGCTCTTGGAGGCCGCATGACCGGTCCGCTGGATGGTTGGCGCGTGCTGGACCTCACGCAAGGCATCGCCGGCCCGTACGCGACGAAGCTCTGCGCCGACTACGGCGCCGACGTGATCAAGATCGAGCGCCCCGGCCTTGGCGACGTCGCGCGCCGCATCGGTCCGTTCCCGGGCGACGACCCCCATCCAGAGCGCAGCGGCATGCACCTGCACCTCAACAGCGGCAAGCGCAGCGTCACGCTCGACCTCAAGACTGCGACCGGCCGCGCGCTCCTGCTACAGCTCGCCACGCGCGCGGACCTCGTCGTCGAGAGCTTCCGCGCCGGCACGCTCGAGCGGCTCGACCTCGCGCCGGAGCGCTTCGCGGAAGCAAATCCCGCGACCGCGCTCGTGCGCATCTCCAACTACGGCCAGACCGGCCTGCAGCGCGACTGGGACGCCGACGACCTGTTGATCTACGCGGCGTGCGGCATCCTTCAGGTTACGGGCGAGCCTGACCGCGAGCCCGTCGGCATCGGCCTGTACGCGCCGCTGTTCCTCGCGGGCGGCATCGCCGCTGCGCACGCGCTGGGCGCGATGCGCGCCGCACACCGCGACCGTCAGCCCGAGGTCGTCGACGTGTCGCTGCAGGAGGCGCTCGCCGGCTCCATGGACCGCGGCGGCCCGAACCTCGTCAGCTTCCAGTACACCGGCACGCTCATGGTGGAGCGGCGTGAGCGCATCCTGATCAGCGCGCTCCCCAACGGCGTGTTCCCCGCCGCCGACGGCTACATCCAGGTCACCACGCAGACCAACTGGTTTGACCGCTTCTGTCGCGTGATCGGCAAGCTCGAGTGGATCACTGACCCGCGCATGACCAGCAACCTCAACGACACGCTCACCATCGGCGCCGAGATCGAGGCGGCGTTCTACGAATGGCTGCTGCCGCGCACCAAGCAGCAGGCGATGGAGGAAGCGCAGGCCGAGGGTTGGCCGCTGTCCGCGCTCAACACCCCCGCCGACGTCTTCCGCGACCCGCACTTCGCCGCGCGCAACTTCTTTCAGCGCGTGGAACACCCGCTTGGCGGTTCCGTTACGCTGCCTGGCATCGCCGTGCACTTCGGCGACACGCCCGGCGAGTTGCGCCGCGCGCCCATGCTCGGCGAGCACAACGTCGAGGTGCTCGGCGAGCTCGGCTACGCGCCGCGCGAGGTCGCGGCGCTGCGCGCGCAGGGCGCGATCTAGCGCGCCACCGAGAAGGAACGCACGATGTCGGATGGCAAGCCCCCGCTCGACGGTGTGCGCGTGCTCGCGCAGGGCATCGTCTGGGCCGGCCCGTTCGCCACGATGATCCTCGCCGACCTCGGCGCCGAGGTGATCGAGGTAGAGTCGATCCAGCACCTCAACCCCACGCGCACCAACATGCGCCACATCCCCGACGTTGTGATGCAGGGCATCGGCGGCAGCTACTACGTCAACCGCGACGGCTCGGAGGGGTTCTGGGACCGCCAGGCGTGGTTCAACTACGCCAAGCGCGGCTGCAAGTCCGTCACGCTCGACCTCGGCTCAGAGACCGGGCGCGAGCTGTTCTACGAGCTCGCGCGCCACGCGGACGCGTTCCTAGAGAATAACGCGGCCGGCGTCGTCGAGACGCTCGGCGTCGACTGGGACACGCTGCACCGCGTGAACCCAAGGCTCGTGATGGTGCGCTTCCCCGGCTTCGGCATCAGCGGTCCCTACGCGCACCACAAGGGCTACGGCACGAACATGGAGGCGATCGCCGGCCACACGATGGTGCGCGGCTACCGCGACTCCGACGCCTCGACGACGCCCGCGTCGCTGCACGGCGACCCCAACGCAGGCGCGCACGTCGCGTGGGCGATCCAGGCCGCGCTGCTCGCGCGCGAGCGCACCGGCCAGGGGCAGCTCGTCGAGATCGCGCAGGCCGAGGCCGTTACTCACCACGTCGCCTACGACCTGTTGGACTACGCGATGAACGGGCGCGAGACCGGTCAGCGCGGCAACACTCATCCCGCCTTCGCGCCCTACGGCGTGTTTCGCTGCGCAGGTGACGACCGCTGGATCGCGCTGAGCGTCCCCTCCGACGCCGCGTTCGTGAGCCTGTGCGGCGTGCTCGGCCAGCCCGCGCTCGCGCACGACGAGCGCTTCGCGACCGGCGCCGCGCGTCTGCGCAACCGCGACGCCATCGACGCGCTCGTCGCCGCCGCGACGCCCGCGCATGACGCGCAGGCGCTCGCCACGCAGCTGCAGGCGGCCGGCGTGCCCGCGGCCCCGCTTGCGCACCAGCAGGAGCTGCACGAAGACCCGCACCTGCGCGCGCGCGGCTTCTTCAGCCCGATCACGCACCCGGCGGCCGGCACGCACCTTTACCCCGGCCCGCTCGCGAAGCTCGAGCGCACCGGTCGCGTGCCGCCCTTCACCCCCGCGCCGACGCTCGGCCAGCACAACGCGTATGTGCTCAAGGAGCTGCTCGGCATCTCCGCCGAGCGCTACGACCAGCTCGTTGCCGCGCAGGCGATCGGCCAGGCCTACCTCGAGAGCGCGACCGCGTAAACGCCAGCGGCTACAGGCCGTGCTCGCGCACGACGTCGCCGTCATACAGGATCGAGCCGTTGAGCGCGGTCGGCGGCTGCTCGCAGATCCACACGGCCGCCTTGCCCATGTTGTCGGCGGACTCGAACTCCGTGATCGGGTTCTGCGGGTCGTTCTGGAAGAACAGCAGCCCGGGCGTTCGCACACCGCCCTGCGGCGCGAGCACGTTCACCGAGATGCCGTCGCGCTGCAAGAGCCGCCCCATCTCCTGCGAGAAGTGCTCGATGTACGACTTCTCCGAGCCGTAGAAGATGTCCGCCGGCTGCGTGACCTCGCCGTACGGGCCCGGGCCGGGCGGGATCGCACCCCGCGACGAGAGGTTGATGATGCGCCCTCCCCCCGCCGCCTTCATGTGCGGTGCGCACGCCTTCATCGTCAGGATGTAGCCGCGCACGTTCACCTCCCACGCGACGTTGATGTGCCGCGGCTGCACCGCGTACAGGTCGCCCGGGACGAAAATCGCCGCGTTGTTCACCAGGATGTCGACGCGTCCCCACTCGCCGACCACCCGCTGTACGGCGGCCTCGATGCTCTCCGGGTCGCGCATGTTCAGCACCACCGGAAGCGCCGTGCCGCCCGCGCTCGTGATGTCCTGCGCCACCGAATGGATCGTGCCGGGCAGCCGCGGGTCCTGTTGCGTCTCCGTGCGTGCCGCCACCGCCACCTTGGCGCCCGCGCGCGCGAGGTGCCGCGCGATGTCCGCGCCGATCCCCCGGCTCGCACCCGCCACTAGCGCCACCCGACCGTCGATCGCCATGCTCGTGCCCCCTTCGGCCCTTCTTGCTCCTGGCGTCCTGTTATTCGAACTCGGGCAGACCGGCGCGCACCTCGCGCCACTCCATGAGCTCCGCCACCGCGCGCGCCGCGCGCTCGATGCTCGGTACCAGCGCCACGCCGCGTTGGTGCGCGTGCACCGCCGCGTCGCCGATGCGGTGCTCCTCGTGCAGCATCACGATCGGCACGCCCGAGCGCTCCTGCAGCGCCGCGAACTCTTCGATGGTCACGCGGATGCGCCGTTCGCGGGTGGCGGCATCCTCGTCGCGCATGAAGCTGCCGCCGACCGTCGTGAAGATGATGTCCGTCGTCGGCGAGCGCACGATCGTGTCGAACGCGCGCCGCGTCAGCTCGGCGTCGTGCGTGAAGTCCAGCGGGTGGTCGCGCCCGAACGTCGCGTCCACTGGGTTGCGCACGCTCGTGCCGGCGATCGGGATGAAGCTGTGCAGCTCCGCCTGCACCTCCACCGGCAGCGACGGCACGCGCAGCCCTGCCAGCGCGAGCTGGTCCGAGGCGAGCACCGCCGTGCCGCCGCCCGCCCCCACGATCGTGACGTTGCGCCCGCGCGCGCGCCGCACGAACGACGTCACCACCGTCGCAAGGTCGAGCAGGTCGTCCATGCGCGGCGCGTGCCACGCGCCCGTCTGCCGGCACAGCGCCTCGAACACGTCGATCGAGCCCGCAAGCGAGCCCGTGTGCGAGTTCGCAGCCCGCGCGCCGTCCGAGGTGATGCCGCCCTTCAGCAGCATCGTCGGCTTCCGGAGCGCCAGCTTGCGCAGCGCCTCCAGGAAGCGCCGGCCGTCCTGCACGCCCTCGATGTAGCCGACCACGTACTCGGTCTGTGGGTCCGCCGCGGCGTAGTCCAGGAAGTCGTGCGCGCGCAGGTCCGCGCCGTTGCCGTAGCTCACGCCCTTCGAGAAGCGTAGCCCGCGCCGCCCGAGCCCGTACAGCATCGCGCTAGCGTTCGCGCCGGATTGCGAGAGCATGAAGATGTTGCCGGGCTCCCGCGCCACGCGTGGCATGAACGAGAGCCCCACGCCCGGCACATACAGGCCCATGCAGTTTGGCCCGATCAGGCGCATCCCCGCCGCGCGCGCCTTCGCCACGATCTCGTTCTGCTCCGCCACAAGCTCCGGCTCGCCCGTCTCTGCCAGGCCGGCCGTGAACGAGTGCAGCGATCGCACGCCTTTGGCGATGCACTCGTCGACGAGCTTCGGCAGCCCGACCGCCGGGATCTGCGAGATCACGTGGTCCACGGGACCGGGGATGTCGAGCACGCTCGGGTAGCACGGCACCCCGCGCACTTCCGTCATCTTTGGGTTCACCGCGTACAGCGAGTGCCGCTCGTGGTAGCCCTGCTCGAGGATCGCGTTCAGGAAGATGCCGCCGAGCTGTCCGTCGAACGACGGGCGCGTGGAGACGCCCACGACCGCGGTCGCGCGGGGGTGGAAGATCGGGTCGAGCGGGTGGTCGTGTCGGGTCACGGCCGCCTCCGCCGCTGGCCCGGCCGTGTCGGTCGTGGTGCCAATGCTGGTGATCGTGGGCTCCCTCGTCGCTGCCGCCAGGGCGGTCTGCTCGTCGGCGCGCAGTCTAGCGGCTGGCGGCGGCGCTCGCTCGGCCGCTCGAGGCGTCTCGTGGCGGCGCGCGCCCGGGGGTGGTATGACTGCGCCGCCGCTGGCGCGTCGCCAGTGTGCGCTTCCGCAACGAGGTGCTGCGCGGCCCCGGGGGCCGCCAGGTTGTCGCCGAGGACCGCCGGGAACCCAGTCGAGTTGTTCGTGCCGGCGCGCCTCTGACCAGACGAACGACCAGCCCGCCGCCTGAGAGAGGAGCAAGCTCGTGTCGCTGACCGCCGCCAACGCCGCACAGATGATCCAGGCGAGCCAGGACAAGGCCCGCGAGACCGGCGTCGCCGTGTGTACCGCTATCGTCGACGCCGACGGCCGGCTCTTCGCCTTCGCTCGCATGGAGGGCGTGCACTGGCTATCCATCGAGGTCGCGCAGGCGAAGGCGTTCACCGGCGCGCTGCTGCGTCGCGACGGCGCCGACTTGCAGAACATGAATCCCGCCGTGCTCTCCGCGCTGTCTGTGATGTACGGCGGTAAGCTGCTCGCGATGGGCAGCGTCACGCCCGTGCGCCAGGACGGCGTCGTGATCGCGAGCGTCGGCTGTAGCGGCGCGACCGACGAACAGGACGGCGAGTGCGCCCGCGCGGCGCGCGACGCGTACGCCGATGGCTAGCGACCGCGAGCCGCTCGCGCCGAAGGGACGCGTCGGCGTCGTGATCAACGCGTTCGCCGCCGCTGAGGCGGTCGACCGCATCGTGCAGGCGGAGGCCGCCGGCGTTCCGCACGCATGGATGACAACCGGCGGCGCCGGCCCGGACGCGCTCACGATCTTCGCTGCGGCCGCCATGCGCACCGAGCGCGTCACCCTCGGCACCTGCATCATCCCGACCTGGCCGCGCCACCCCATCGCCATCGCGCAGCAGATTGTCGCGCTCGAATCGCTCGCGCCTGGCCGCATTCGCCTCGGCATCGGCCCCAGCCACGAGCCCGGCATGACAACGATGTTCGGCGTGCAGTGGCGCAAGCCGCTCACGCAGCTGCGCGAGTACCTGCAGGTACTGCGCGCGCTGCTGCACGACGGCGTCGTCGACTTCGCGGGCGAGCACGTCACCGCGCGCGCGCAGCTCGCGCAGCCGCCGCGCACGCCGCTGCTTGCCTCCGCGCTGCGGCCCGCCGCCTTCGAGACGTGCGGTGAGCTCGCCGACGGCGCGATCTCATGGCAGTGCCCCGCCACCTACCTCGTCG
>VGPB01000072.1 GCA_016875695.1 Chloroflexota bacterium
CAGCGCCGGGTGCTCTACACGGCGCTGCTGCAGGACGCCGGCGTGCCGGTGCGCGAGCTGCCGCCGGGCGTGGACGTTGCGGGTGGGCACTCGGCGGCGGGCGCGTGGGCGGCGGCGCAGCTTGGGCTCGACGCACAGGTGTGCGAGGCGATCCGCGCGACGCATGAGCGCTGGGACGGCGAGGGGCACCCGCACGGGCTGAGCGACGTCGCGATCCCGCGTGCGGCGCTGATCGTGAGCGCGGCGCACTGGGCGAGCGACCTGCTGCGGCCGATCGCCCACCCGCTGCGCGCGCGGGCCACGCTGTCGGCGGTGCCGGCCGGCGCGGTTGAGCTGGTGGTCGGGCCGGTGGTGGCGCGCGCGCTGCAGGCCGAGCTGCGCGGCGACGCGGTGTGGATGGCGCTGTGAGACGACCAACTCGCGGCGCAGCTAGCTGCAAGCACCCGCGCCGACGGCAAGCCGTCGGTGCAAACCGTGGAGCAGGTCGCGCTGGCGTTCGGTCGGATCGTGGACGGGGCGGCGCGCGAGCACGGGCGTGCGGAGCGGGTGGCGGCGCTGGCGGTGGCGCTGGGCGTGCAGCTGGGGCTGACGCGGGACCACCTGCGCGCGCTGCGCGTGGCGGCGCTGCTGCAGGACGTGGGGCAGCTGGGGGTGCCCCGGCAGATCACGGAGAAGCCGGCGCTCTTGTCGCTAGAAGAGATGGAAGTGATGCACCGGCACCCGAGCTGGGGTGCGCGGCTGCTGGAGCTGGTGCCGGGCTTCGAGGAGATCGCGAGCTGGATCGAGGCGCACCACGAGCGCCCGGACGGGCGGGGTTACCCGGCACTGCTGGCTTCGGCGGAGTTGCCGTTCGCGGTGCGCATCCTGGCGGTAGCGGACGCGTACTGCGCGCTGCGTGTCGAGCGCGCGCACCAGGCGCGGCTCACGCAGCAGGCGGCCCTGGCGACTATCGAAGATGGTGCGGGCACGCAGTTCGACACGCGGGTGACGCTGGCGCTGGAGCCGGCGCTGCACGCGCTGGGAGCGTGCGCGGGCACCGCGGCCAGCGCCTGAGTCGGGCGCATTGCATGCGCGTGGGGAGCTCGCCGCCGGGCGCGAGGACCATGGCACGGGTGGCGACGGGGCCGCGCTGCGAGCTCGCGGTGGGTCAGGCGTTCGGCGGGACCGCGGCGTCTTCGGGGCGCTCCGGCTCGCTCGCGGGGTGGCGGCGCGCCGAGAGGACGACGGCGGCGACGATGCCGAGCGCGAAGCCGGTGGCGATCTTCAGCAGCCTTGGCATGGGGCCTCCTGCGCCGGGCGGCGCGGGACGCGCGCCCGCGCGTGCGCCGACGGCCATCGTAGCGCGCGGCGCGCCTTGAGGCGGGCCGCGCGGCGGTGGTACGCTTCGCGGTAACTGCACACATCCAACGTGAGTGTGACCAGCCCTGCGCAATAGGGCGTCGTGACCGAGGCGCTGTGACCGAGACGCCCCCTGCGCCCTCCCCGCTGAAGGCCGACCCGCCGCCGCTGAAGGCGGACCTGGACACGCTGGCGTCCCTGGCCAAGCGGCGCGGGTTCGCGTTTCCCTCGGCGGAGCTGTATGGGGGCTTCGCCTCGACGTATGACTACGGGCCGCTCGGGGCGGAGATGAAGCGCTGCATCCGCGATCTGTGGTGGCGGCGGATGGTGCAGGAGCGGGACGACGTGGTGCCGATCGAGGCGGCGGTGATCACCAACCCCGCGGTGTGGCACGCGTCGGGTCACGTTGCCGGCTTCACCGACCCGCTGATGGACTGCCTGCAATGTCAGTCGCGGGTGCGCGCCGACCACGTGGTCGACGACACGTGCCCGGTGTGCGGGGCGGTCGGCCGGTTCACGGCCGAGCGGCAGTTCAACCTGCTGTTTCGCACCTTCGTCGGGCCGGTCGAAGAGGCCGCGGCGGTGGCGTACCTGCGGCCGGAGACGGCGCAGGGCATGTTCGTGAACTTTGAGAATGTGCTCACGACGACGCGGCGGCGGCTGCCGCTCGGCATCGCGCAGGTGGGGCGGTCGTATCGCAACGAGATCACGCCGGGCCAGTTCATCTTCCGCACGCGCGAGTTCGAGCAGATGGAGCTGGAGTTCTTCTGCCACCCGGAGCAGTCGCTGGAGTGGCACGCGTACTGGAAGCAGGAGCGGCTGGACTGGTACCGGCTGCTGGGCATCCGGCCGCAGCAGCTGCGGCTGCGCGACCATGAGCAGAGCGAGCTCGCGCATTACTCGCAGGCGACGGCGGACATCGAGTTCCACTACCCGTGGGGGTGGGGGGAGCTCGAGGGCGTGGCGCATCGCGGCGACTACGACCTGCGAGCGCACGCCGCGGGCTCCGGCCAAGCGCTCACGTACTTCGACCCCGACACGCAGACGCACATCGTACCGCACGTGATTGAGCCGGCGGTGGGGGTCGACCGGGTGCTGTTCGCGGTGCTCGCCGACGCGTACGACGAGGAGACGGACGCGCGCGGCGAGACGCGCGTGGTGCTGCGGCTCGCGCCGAGCGTCGCGCCCGTGGAGGTGGCGGTGCTGCCGCTTTCGCGCAACGAGCGCCTCGCGCCCGTCGCGCGCGAGGTGTGGGACCTGCTGCGGCCGCACTTCCGTACGCAGTCGGACGACGCGCAGTCGATCGGGCGGCGCTACCGGCGGCAGGACGAGATCGGCACGCCGCTGTGCGTGACGGTGGACTTCGAGACGCTCGACGACCGCGCGGTCACGATCCGCGACCGCGACTCGATGGCGCAGTTGCGTGTGCCGATTGCGAACCTCGAGGGCGCGCTGCGCGAGCAGCTCGCGCTGGTGCACCCGGAGCGGCGATGAACGGCGAGCGCCCCGCGCTGCGCCTGCTGCACACCTCGGACGTGCACCTCGGGCAGTACGACTACCACGCTGGGCGGGACAACACGGACAACCTGCGCCGCGAGCACCACCACGCGACGTTCCGCGCGCTCATCGACGTGGGGCTGCGCGAGCGCGTGGACTTCATGGTGATCGCGGGAGACTTCTTTGACAACGCGCGCGTGCACGAGGCAACGCTGCGCTTTGCGGCGGAGCAGATCGCGCGCCTCGGCGCACCGGTGATCATCGTGCCGGGCAACCATGATCACGTCGGCGCGGGCTCCGTGTACGACCGGTTGGACCTGACCACGCTGGCGCCGAACCTGGTGCTCATGCGTTCGATCGAGGGTGAGACGGTGCACCTCGACCGCCTGGGCGTCGCGGTGTGGGGGCGCAGCCACCCGGAGCACGAGACGAGCTTCGCGCCGTTCGCGGGCGCGCCGGCGCGTGGCGACGCGCCATGGCACATCGCGGTGGGGCACGGGCACTACGTGCACCCGGAGTCGGCGGACCATCCGTCGTTCCACATCCACGAGGACCACCTCGCCGAGCTGCACCACGACTACATCGCGTTGGGGCACTGGGACCGGCAGCTGCGTGTGTCGGCGGGCGCGCGCGTGGCGGCGTACTCGGGCGCGCCGGACGGGCCGGTCGCGAGGCTGGGCG
The DNA here is from genome assembly GCA_016875695.1 of Chloroflexota bacterium. Taxonomy (GTDB): domain Bacteria; phylum Chloroflexota; class Dehalococcoidia; order UBA2979; family UBA2979; genus SHYP01. Next base: position 3,517 of record VGPB01000072.1, read on the forward strand.
AGATGGGGCGTGTGCTGGTCGTGGACCTAGAGGCTGCGGGGAGCGTGCGTTTGACCTCGCACCCGCTCACCGGTGGCGCGATCGTGCAGCACGATGACATCCCGTTGCTGCGCCGGCGTCCGTGAGCACACGCGCGACGGGCGACGGGGGCGCCCAGGCGCCCCGTCGCACGTCGCGCCGCCGTCGAGCGAGGTTACGGGGCGAGCGCCGCGACGCGCGCGCGCGCGGCGTCCCTGTCCTTGAACCAGAGGGCGTCGATCTCGGTGTAGGGCGCCTGGTCGGCGGGCACGTCGTCCTCGGCGAAGATGGCGGAGACGGGGCAGGCGGGCTCGCACGCGCCGCAGTCGATGCACTCGTCGGGGTCGATGTAGAGCTTGCGGTCGATGCCCTCCTCGAAGTGGATGCAGTCGACCGGGCACACGTCGACGCACGACTGGTCGAGGGTGTCGATGCAGGGCTGCGTGATCACGTACGTCATGGGGGCTTCCTCTCTCGGTCGACCGGCGGCGCGTGCGTTGCGGGTGCGATTCTAGGGACGGCGCAGCGGCAGCGACAAGGCGGCGCGGCGCGCGCGGCGGTGACGAGCTGGTTACGAGACGGGCAGCGGCTGCGCGCCGGGAGGCACGAGCATCTCGGCGGTCGCGCCGCAGCCGGTGCGAAAGCCGACGATGCGCCCGCCCGCGAGCACGATCGCGAGCGCCTGGGGATCGGGCGCGCTCCCGGTCGCGGCAAACACGACGACGTGGTCCGTCGCTCGCGGCAGCTGGAGCACGCGACCGTCGCTATAGACGCCGGCGAGCGGTGGCAGCTGGTCTACGCGCACGCGGTACGCGCCATGCAGCCGCAGGGCGGCGGGCTGGAAGCCCTCGAGGGTGGAGCGGAGCGCGGCGGGCGTGCGGAGCTCGCCTTCGCAGGTGGCGATCGGGAACACTTCGACGGGGGTGCCGGGCGGCTGGCTGCCGCACGCAGGCGCGGAGCCCGGGCCCTGCTGTGGGCCGCATGGCAACGCCTCGAACGTGACGAGGGCAGCGAGCGCAGCGGAGTCGCGGGCCTCGACGGCGCGGATCACGGCGTCGACCGGAGCGACGCCAGTACCGGGCGTGCCGGCGGTCGCGGGCGCGGTTGCGGTGGCCACGGCCGGCGTGGCCGCTGGCTCGCCTGTGTCGTCGTCGCTGCAGGCGGCGCCGAGCAGGAGCAACAGCGCCGCGAAGAGCGCGGCGCCCACTTGCGCGAGCGTCGATGGGTGCGGAGCGCGCCGGGGGGCGCGCGGGGACACGGTCGTGAGGTGCATGACTTGCCTCTAAGAGCAGTCCGGCAACGAGCAGTTCGGGCGGAAGGGGCTAGGAGCGGCTCATGCGCCGCCACCAAGAGCGGCCCTCGGGCCGCTTGGGCGGTGCCGGGTCGGGCTCGCTCGGCGGCGGCGGGGTGCTGGCCGCGAGCGCGGCGCCGAGCCTGCGCCGCAGCGCTACGACATCGGCGACGAGGTCGAGCGCGGACGCGCCCTCGTCAGGCGCGCCCGGGGCGAGCTCCGGGAAGCAGCGCGCAATCGCCTCCGCGAGGCCGGGCACGGCGGTGCGGCGGCCGGCGAGATCGTACTGCTTGAGCTCGTTCGTGAGGCCGAGCAGCGCCTCGTCGAGGCGGCCGAGCTGGTACGGAGAGAGCTCGAGCGCGGTCTGGGCGCGGCCAAACTGCGCGGCGAGCGCGTCGAACACGGGCGCGAGTCCTGCCTGGGCCGCGGCCTCGGCGCCGGGCCGCCCGAGGTGGTAGGCGGCGGCGACGTAGACGATGCGCGCGTCGTTGTCGCCGAGCGAGAGTGCGGTCATCGCGTGCCTTCTTCAGCTGGGGTGCGGGCACAGGCGCGGGATTTACGGCCGGCTCTCCGGGCCGGCCCCCCCCCCGCCCGCCCTCTCTCATGCGAGGGGCTGCGCCCCTCGCGCTCCCCGCCCGGCTAGGGGCACTCATGACGGACGCCACCCGGGCCGGCTCCTCTGTCCACTTACGTCGACCTGTGCTCGCGTTCCCCGAGGGGCGAGGCGCGTCGTCGGTTGCGTTCGCTGCAAGAGAGGATATCTAGCTGCCGGCGGTGGCGGCGTGGCGCGGGCGGCGGGCGCGGCCGTTCGTGGAGGCCGGCGGGGCGAGCGGCGAGGCGTGCTGCGCGAGCACGTTGCGCAGGAAGCGGCCGGTGGCGGACTCCGGGTGGGCGGCGAGGGCCTCGGGGGTGCCCTCGGCGAGCAGGCGGCCGCCGGCGGCGCCGCCCGCGGGGCCGAGGTCGATCAGCCAGTCAGCGTTCTTGATCACGTCGAGGTTGTGCTCGATCACGATGACTGTGTTGCCGCCGTCGACGAGCGCTTGCAGCACGCGCAGCAGCGCCTCGGTGTCAGCGAAGGAGAGGCCGGTGGTCGGCTCGTCGAGGATGTAGACGGTGCGGCCGGTGGAGCGGCGCGAGAGCTCGGTGGCGAGCTTCACGCGCTGCGCCTCGCCGCCGGAGAGCGTGGTGGCGGGCTGGCCGAGGCGGATGTATCCGAGGCCGACCTCGTGCAGCGTGGCGAGTTTGCGGTGCGCGGCGGGGAACGCCTCGAAGAAGGCGAGCGCCTCGGTGACGGTCATGTCGAGGACTTGCGCGATGTGGGCGCCGCGGAACAGGATCTCGAGCGCCTCGCGGTTGTAGCGCGCGCCGTGGCAGACCTCGCACGGGACGGTCACGTCGGGTAGGAACTGCATCTCGATCTGGTTGTAGCCGTCGCCGGAGCAGGCCTCGCAGCGGCCGCCCTTGACGTTGAAGCTGAAGCGCCCCGGGCCGTAGCCGCGAGCACGGGCCTCCGGCACGGCGGCGAAGAGGTCGCGGATCACCGTGAACAGGCCGGTATACGTCGCGGGGTTCGAGCGCGGGGTGCGGCCGATCGGTGTCTGGTCGATGCGCACGACCTTGTCGAGGTGCTCGATGCCGGAGACGGCCCTGTGCGCGCCGGGGCGCTCGCGCGCGCCGTGGAGCTCGGCGGCGAGGCGTTTCGAGAGGATCTCGTTCACGAGCGTGGACTTGCCGGAGCCCGACACGCCGGTGACGCCGATGAACACGCCGAGCGGGAAGCGCACGGTGAGCTGCTTGAGGTTGTGCTCGCTGGCGCCGCGCACGACGAGCGACTCGCCGTTGCCGGCGCGGCGCTTCGCGGGCATGGGGATGCGGCGGCGGCCGCTGAGGTACTGGCCGGTGAGCGAGGCGGGGTTCGCGGCGATCTCGTCGGGCGTGCCGGTCGCGATGATCTCGCCGCCGTGCTCGCCGGCGCCGGGGCCGAGGTCGATGAGCCAGTCGGCGGCGCGCATCATCGCCTCGTCGTGCTCGACGACGAGCACGGTGTTGCCGAGGTCGCGCAGGCGGGTGAGCGTGCGGATGAGGCGCTCGTTGTCGACAGGGTGCAGGCCGATCGAGGGCTCGTCGCAGACGTAGAGCACGCCCATCAGCGCGGAGCCGATCTGCGTGGCGAGGCGGATGCGCTGGCCCTCGCCGCCCGAGAGCGTCGCGGAGCCGCGGTCGAGGGTCAGGTACTCGAGGCCGACGTCGCGCAAGAAGACGAGGCGGCCGGCGATCTCCTGCAGGATCTGGCGCGCGATCTGGCGGTCGCGCGCGGAAAGCGGCGTGGCGTCGCAGCGCAGCGACTCGGCCCACGCGAGCGCCTCGGTGACCGAGCAGCGCACGACGTCGACGATCGAACGCGCGTCGACGGTGACGGCGAGCATTTCGGGCTTGAGGCGCGCGCCGTGGCAGGCGGAGCAGGGCACGGCGACCATGTAGCGCTCGATGTCCTGGCGCGCCCACTCGGAGTCGGTTTCGCGGTAGCGGCGCGCGAGGTTCGCCATCACGCCTTCCCAGGAGACGTCGAACTGGTGCTGGCGGCCGGCGGCGGAGCGGTAGGCGACGCTGATCGTCTCGCCGTCGGTGCCGTGCATGAGCGCCTGCAGGGCGGCGGGTGAGAAGTCGCGCAGGGGCGTGGCGAGCGTGAAGCCGAACGCTTCGCTGAGCGCGGCGAGGCGGCGGCGGTACCAGGTGAGCGAGGTGCTCATGCGCTGGTACGGGACGATCGCGCCCTCGTCGATGGAGAGATCGCGGTTGGGGATGACGAGCGCTTCGTCGAGCTCCATCTGCACGCCGAGGCCGGTGCACTGCGGGCAGGCGCCGTGCGGCGAGTTGAACGAGAAGTTGCGCGGTTCGATCTCGCCGACGGAGTACGGCGGATGCGTCGTGTTCGGGCACGCGAAACGCTCGCTGAAGGTCTGCTCGGCGCGGCCCTCCGGCGCGGAGACCAGCACGCCCTCGCCAAGCTTGAGGGCCTGCTCGACGGAGTCGGAGATGCGCTGGCGCGCGCCCTCGGCCTCCACCTCGGCGGGGGTGGGGATCACGAGACGGTCGACGACGACGTCGATGTCGTGCCACTTGTTGCGGTCGAGCGTGCCGGGATCGTCGACCTCGCGGATCTCGCCGTCGACGCGCACGCGCACGAAGCCGGCGCGGCGCGCGCCGGCGAAGACCTCGCGGTGCTCGCCGCGGCGATGGCGGATGAGCGGGGCGAGCACGAGCGCGCGCGTGCCGGCGGGCTCGGCGAGGATGGCGTCGACGATCTGCTCCACGGTCTGGCGGCGGATCACCTGGCCGCAGAGCGGGCAGTGCGGCACCCCCACGCGCGCGAAAAGCAGGCGCAGGTAGTCGTAGATCTCGGTGACCGTTGCGACGGTGGAGCGCGGGTTCTTGGAGACGCCCTTCTGGTCGATGGAGATGGCGGGCGAGAGCCCCTCGATGTGGTCGACGTCGGGCTTCTCCATGAGGCCGAGGAACTGGCGGGCGTACGCGGACAGCGATTCGACATAACGTCGCTGACCTTCGGCGTAGATGGTATCGAACGCGAGCGAGGACTTGCCGGAGCCTGAGAGGCCGGTGATCACGACGAGGCGGTCGCGCGGGAGCTCGACGGAGACGTTTTTGAGGTTGTGCTCTCGTGCGCCGGTCACCACGATCTTGTCGAGCGGCACCGGGGCACCTCGTCGCGGTTCGCGCGTGGGGAGTGGGTGCCGATCGTACGGCTGTTCGTCTTGCTCCTCAACGGGCGGGCACTCGCCGTGACGGGCACGGGCTCAGGGCGGGTGGTGACGGGGTGGTCCTGGCGACGCAGCTCGGGGAGCAGTCATCCCGGCCGGCGCAGCAGCGCTTCCGCGTTGCGGCGCTGCGGTCCGGCTTCGATACCTGTCGCGTGGTCGTGTTGGTGATCGCCGCGGACTCGGAGCGGCGCGAGTGGATCGCGGAGCGGCTGGCCGCGCGCGGGCTCGAGGTGCGCGCGTGCCATCCGCGCCGCGCGAGCCTGGCGGTGCGCGAAGCGCCTCCTGACGGCCTTGCCATCGACGTCGCGGATGCGGGGGCGGCGCGGCGGGTGCTCGCGCGGGCGCGTGCGGCGGC
>VGPB01000073.1 GCA_016875695.1 Chloroflexota bacterium
GAACCCGCCCACCCACCCTTGTGTCTTGCGAAGGGCTGCACGCCTCGCGCTCCCCGGTTTCGGACGCGTCAGGGCGAGGTTCCACGGGACGCGGCGACTACGCGAGCGGTGATGACGAGAGGCCTCGCACATGCATGCCGCGATGCCGTACGCGCGGCGCATGCGGCGCTGCGAGCGGCGAGCTTCGTGCTGGCGGTGCTGCCGGCGCTGCCGTCGCGGCCGGTCGAGTGGCTGACGCCGCGCCCGCGCGTCGAACGGGTGGCGTACCCGACGCGCAACGGCGATGCGGAGGGCGACCTGTATCACTGCGGCGCGCGGGGGCGGCATCCAGGCGTCGTGGTGTGCCTCGGCGTGGTCCCGTTCGGCTAGGAACATCCGCAGGTGGCGCGGCTGGGGAGCGCGCTCGCGCACTCCGGGCTGACGGCGCTACTGTACTGGTCGCCGGCGATGCGCGACCTGCGCCTCAACCCCGACGACGCCGAGGACATCGCGCTGGCGTACGAGTGGCTGCTGGCGCAGCCCTACGTCGACGAGACGCGCAGCGGGCTGATCGGCAAGTGCGTGGGCGGCGCGTTCGCGCTGCTCGCCGCCGCACGGCCGCGCATCGGCGAGCGCGTGCGCTTCGTCGCGGCGTTCGCGCCTTACTGCTCGATGCGCACGCTGGTGCAGGACATCGCGAGCGCCTCGCGAGCGAACGGGGCCACGCGCGAGCCGTGGGCCGTGGGCCGTGGGCCGTCGACCAGCTGACGCGACGAGTGTTCGAGCGCACGCTCCCGTCGCTGCTGGCCCCCTCGCTCCCCGGCCCCCTCTCCCCACAGGCGGGACGAGGGGGAGCGGAGCGCGTTGCGGGCGCGCTGCTCGCGGGCCTGGACGCGGACGCTGCTGCGGTGGCGCTGGACGCGCTGCCACCGCCGGTGCAGGCGCGCCTCGACGCGCTGTCGCCGCTGGTGCAGCTCGACGCAATCCATGCGCGGCGCATCGTGCTCTGCCACGACGAGGGGGATAACGTGATCCCGGTGGGGGAGTCGCGCCGGCTGCAGGCGGCGCTCGGCGGGCGCGCGGGGGTGCGCTACGTGGAGCTCGCGAGTTCGAGCACGCGACGCCTCGTCGGCTGCGCGGGCTGCGCCTCGCGCGGCAGCTGGGGCGCTTCTGGGGGTTCCTGTACCCGCTGTTCCGGGAAACAGAGCGGTGAGGCTTGCGCGGCGGCGGGCTATGCTCGGGGGATGGATGCTGCGCCGGCGGCGGTGCTGTTCGACTTCGACGGAACGCTGGGCACGTACCGGCCGGCGCACCTAGAGCTGTACGTGCGCGCGGCGGCCGAGCAAGGCGTGCGCGTGACGGTCGACGCGCTGCGGCCGACGGTGGAGCGCTCGTGGCAGGAGCTGGAGCGCCGCGGGGGCGGGATCGCGCACGCGCAGCACTCCGGCAACGAGGCGGGCTACCGGCGCTGGCGCGGGCAGCTACACCGGCTGCGCCTGGAGTTCGCGGGGGCGCGCGCGACGCCGGAGCAGCTCGACGCGATCGGCGCGCGCATCGTCGACATCGAGGCCGATCCCGCGCACTTCGAGCTCTACGCGGATGCGCTGCCTGCGCTGCAGCGGCTGCAGGCCGGCGGCATCGCGGCGTACATCGTCTCCAACCACATGTGGCGGCTGCCGGAGGTGGCGGCGGCGATCGGGCTGGGCCCGTACGTGCGCAGCGTGCTGACCAGCGCGCGCGTCGGCTACCGCAAGCCGCACCCGCGGCTGTACGACGCGGCGATCGCAGCAGCAGGACGCCCGGCGGGCACGCTGCTGTTCGTCGGCGATCACTACGCGCACGACGTGGAGGGTCCGCGCGCGGCGGGGATGCGCGCGGTGCTGCTCGATCGCGCGGGCACGAGCGGCGACGCGAGCGCGATCCACACGCTGGCGGAAGTGCCGCTGGGATGAGCGCACCCGGGCCGGCAGTCGCGCTGCGGCCCGTCGACGCGAGCGAGCTCGACGCGTTCGTCGCGATATACGTGCGCTACGCGGCGGAGACGCTGCCCTACGACCCGCTGGGGCGCGCGCCCGCATCGGGCGTCGAGCTGCGGCGCGTGTACGCGGACGCGCTCGACGACGAGGCGGCGGAGCTGCTGTGGATCGAGACGGGTGGCGAGCGCGCCGGCCTGCTGGTGCTGCAGCGCTTCGACGAGGCGGACGGAGGCGAGGCCGCGCTCGAGTTCGCCGAGTGTTACGTCGAGCCGGAGTTCCGTGGCGCGGGCGTGGGGCGGGCGGCGGTGGAGCAGGTGCTGGCGCGAGAGCGCGCGCGGGGCACGCCCGTCGTCGACGCGGCAGTGTTGCGCGACAACCCGGCACTGGGGTTCTGGCGCGCGCTCGGCTTCGAGGTGCGCGCGTACCGGACGGCGCGGCGACCCTGAGGTACGATCGCGCCCGCGGCGCGTCTCGACGGGGTGCGACTCAGGAGGGCCCGTGATCTGGGATGTGCACTGTCACTTTCCGCGCGACTGGGAGCACCCGGAGGCGACGGACTACGAGCGGCTGGTGGACAAGCGCGCGGACGCGCTGCGCCAGGCGGGCGTGACGCGCGCCTCGCTGCTGTCGGGCGGGCGCTTCGGGCCGCCGCACGAGGAGGCGCTGGCGCACGCGCGGCGGCACGAGGACCTGTTCGTGCCGGTGGCGATCGTGGACCCGGAGGAGCAGCGCGGGCGCGACGTCCGCGCGCTGCAGGAGCAGGGGTACCGCGGCCTGAAGATCATCGGCACGCGCCGGGCGTACGACGATCCACGCTACTTCAGCGTGTACGAGGCGGCCGAAGAGCTGGGCATGCCGATCCTGTTCCACCTGGGGGTGATCGGCGGCGGGGTGGACTACTCGATCACGCACCCGCGCCGCGACCCGAAGGCGGCGGAGTCGCTGGAGCGGATGCGCACGGTGGGGCGCACGATGATGCGCGACGTGTCGGCGATCCGGATGCGGCCGTTCCACCTCGACACGATCGCGAATCGCTGCCCGGAGCTGCGCATCATCGGCGCGCACATGGGGGGGACGGGCAACTACGACGAGGCGGCGTCCGTGGTGCGCTGGCGGCACCACGTGCTGCTGGACCTGTCGGGGGGCACGACGATCGAGCGGCACGCGGTGGAACGCAACCTGATCGGCCGGGAGATCGGCGTCGAGAAGCTGGTGTGGGGCTCGGACTGCCAGGACGAGGAGATCGGCGAGCACGTGCTGCGCTTCGAGCGCATGTTCGACGACCTGCAGCTGACGCCGGACCAGATGGACCGCATCTGGTATCGCAACGCGGCGGAGCTGTTCGGCGAGTGGCAGCCGGAGCGGGCAGCGGAGTGAACGAGGGCACGGAGCCCGCCTCCCCGCAAGCACCGGAACCTGTGCCGGCCGCCACGGCGAGCGAAGCGGCCGGCACGGCGGACGACGCGCTCGAATCGCGACGCGAGGCGGAGGACGTGAAGCGCGTTGCCGACGCGAGCGCGCCGCGCGTCCCGGCCTCGGCGCGCCAGTTGCCGCTGACGCCGGTGCCGGAGCTGCTAGCGACAATGGCGCGGCGCGTGCTGCCGCGGGGGTCCACGGCGCCGGAACGCCCAGCGCGGGCGGTCGCGGCCGTGCAGCCGGTGATCACGCCGGGCGGCGTGGTGCTGTGCGTGCTGTTCGCGCTCGCGTGCCTGATGTTCGTACTGGTGGAGCCGACGCCGCGGTGGATCGCGCTCTTCGGCGCGGCGGTGGCGGGGCTGGGCGTGGACGGCGCACTGCGCACGGCGCGGCGCGAGCCGTTCGCGAGCGGCGCGGACGCGACGCCATATGTGTACCTGCCGGCGATGTTCGCGTTCGCAGCGCCGGTATTCATCGAGTACAGCGTACGCGGGTACTGGGTGGTGCCGGCGGCGGTGCTGGCAAGCGCGATGCTCACGCTGCTGCTGGCGGCGGAGGTGGCCTCGGTGCGCCCGCTGGACCGCTGGTACGCGCCGGCGCGCTTCGTGGCGGCCGCAGGCGCGTACGCGGTGACGTTCGCGCTGTGCGCGCTGACGTACCTGTTCGAGCTGGCGATCGAGCCGGCGGTGATCGCGGTGGGGCTCGTGGGTGTGCTGCTGGCGGTGGAGCTGCTGCGCGAGAGTGAATTCGATCCGCTGGAGACGCTGGGGTTGGCGGCGGTGACGGGCGTGGTGCTCGCGCAGGCGCGCTGGGTGCTGCACTACCTGCCGCTGGACGGCTACATGGCGGGGCTGGCGCTGGTGCTCGTGTTCTACCTGACGGTGGGCGTGCTGCACGCGTACGTGACCCGCCACCTGACGGCGGAGGTGGCGGGCGAGTACGCGGCGGTGACGGCAGCGGGCCTGGCGCTGGTGGTCGCCGCGCGCGCGACGGGCATGGCATAGCCGCGCACGCTCGCGCGCGGCGCCACAGAGCGGCGAGCGGCGGGCTCTGGTAGCATCGAGCAGCGTCGGGGAGTGGCGCAGCCTGGTAGCGCACTTGACTGGGGGTCAAGAGGTCGCACGTTCAAATCGTGTCTCCCCGACCAAGCCCATACGACGACACGGCGGACGACCGGCATCGCGCGGGTGACGCACGCGCTGTGCGCGGGCGCTGCGGACTCGCACGCTCAGCGCTCGTTCGCGATGGCGAAGCCCATCGCCTACAGCCACGAAGCCGTGCGGCGCGCCGCCTCAGCGAGCGGGATGGGGTCGTAGCCGAGCACCCGCGTGGCCTTCGCGATCGACAGCTGCACCGTGCAGGTCTGCAGCGCGAACGTGCGGGGGTCAGGCGCGAGTCCGTCGCCGGTGGCGAGCGTGGGCGTCCGATATGCCGACCAGCCGCCCGCCGCGCCCTTGAGCGTGGCCTTCACGTGCAGCGGAATCGCGCGCTTCACGGACTGTGCCGGCGGCGCGCCGAGCAGGTCGCGCAGCCGCCCCAGCCTGCCGTCGCCGTAGCCCGGGAGGAACGCCCGCGACTTGACGCGCCGGATCGCCGCGAAGTCCGCGCCGATCGCGTCGCCGACCGCGCGATACAGGTCTGCCCAGGTCACGCACTCCCGATCGGACACAACGAACGTCTGGCTCGCGGCAGCGGGCGTGACCGCCGCCTGCCACATCGCGGCGACGAGGTTGTCGACGTAGACGGAGTCGCAGACGCCGGCGCCGTCGCACTGCTCGCCGGGGGGCGAGCTGCGGCGCGAGGCGGAGCACCATCGCCGGCTGCGCTACCCGCTGACGCGGCTGCCGCGCGGCGAGCAGGTCGCGCTGGCAGCGGGGCTTGCACGCATCGGACGGCGCTGGGGCTTCGCGCTGCTCAACGCGCCGGCCGCGAGTGATGCTTGCGAGGCGGGCGTGGCGCGTGGACACTGCGCCTGTGCTGCGGATCGGCCTGATCTCGGACACGCACATCCCGGAGGCCCAGCCGGAGCTGTGGCCGCAAGTGTTCGACGCGTTCCGCAACGTGGACACGATCCTGCACGCGGGCGACATCCACGACGTACGCGTGATCGACGCGCTGCACGCGCTGGCGCCGACCTACGCCGCGCGCGGCAACGGCGACGATGGCTCAGGCGGGCGGCCGGTGCAGCCGGACGACGCGCGGCTGTGTGAGGCGTGGTTACTGGAGCTGGGCGGATTGCGCGTCGGCCTGACGCATACCGTGCCGATCCCAGAGTTCGGGCACTACCGGCTCGCCGACGCGATGCGCCGCCACTTCGGGCGCACGGACCTCGACGTGCTGGTGTACGGCGACACGCACGTCGAGGCACTCGACGTGATCGACGGCGTGCTGTGCGTGAACCCCGGCTCGCCGACCTTCCCGCGCAACTACAGCACGCGCCTCGGCACGATCGGTTTCCTCGAGATCGCCGACGGGACGCCGCGCGCGACGATCTGGCAGCTCACCGCGGACGGCCACCGGCCGTTCGACTGGGCGACGTGGCGCAACCCATGGAAGTGAGGAACCCGCCCCCCGCCCTGGTGTTGTGCGAGGGGCTGCGCCCCTCGCGCTCCCCGGTTCCGGAGCGGGATGCCGGCCCCGATGGCCGGCGCCCGAGCGCGCACGACTCGTGGCGCCAAACTCAGCCGGCTGCGCCGACGCTGCGTGCGGCGAGGGTGCCGGCATCGCTGCCCACGACATTGCAGCGACTCACAGCGGCTCACAGGAGCCGCCGGTCACGGCGCGTGACCTTAGCCGCCGGCGGCGTCGGCGATCGCGACCTGCTCGAGCAGCAGGTCGCCGTAGACGGGGCCGAACACGCGGGCGCGGAGCACGCCATCGCGGTCGATGAAGAAAGAGACGGGGAGCGTGGCCTGGCGCGCGCCGCGCGGCGCGACGCCGTAGCGCTCCGCGACCTCGCCGGCCGCGGTGTCGAAGAGCACGGGCAGCGTGAGCGGCGCGCCGTTGCGCTGCGCAAACGTCGCGAGGAAGCGACGCACCTCGGCGGGCGAGTCGAGCGGGCGGTAGTCGACGGCGAGCACGACGAGGTCGCCGGCGGCGCGGCGCGCGCGGTAGAGCTGCTCGAACTCGGCCATCTCCTCGCGGCAGGGCGGGCACCAGCTTGCCCAGAAGTTGAGCACGACGGTCTGCCCGCGGAACTGCGAAAGGCGGGCGCGGCCGCCGTCGAGCGTCTCGAGCTCGAAGTCGGGCGCGAGGGCGTCGAGCGCCACGGGGGCGGCGGCGAGCAGGCCCACGGTGGCGGTCGGCGCCGCGGCGGGGGCGTCGGCATCGCCCGGGTCGTCGCGCTGGCGCCCGACCGCAAGCACGGTGAGCACGATCGCAGCGGCGATCGCGAAGCGTAGCGGACGCGGCCAGCGGTCCACGAGCTTATTCTCGCCGCCGCGAGCCGTAGAGGTGTGAAGGGCCAGCCAACACCGGGAGTGCGCGCCGCGCGGGGTTGCGCCGCCTCGAGGCGCGTATAGGATCGGCGCGTGGACGACGCGCACGAGGTCGACGAGGCGCTGGTGGACGAGGCGGCGCGGCTGCTGGCGGCGGCGCGGCACACCGTGGTGCTGACAGGCGCGGGCATGTCGAAGGAGTCGGGCATCCCCACGTTCCGCGGCAAGGACGGGCTGTGGACGCTGCGGGGCGAGCCGCCGCTGAACCAGTACCAGACGTTTCGCCAGAACCCGAAGCGGTGGTGGGAGCGGCGGCTGGAACAGCAGGCGCAACCGGACGAGTTCGCGACGCTGCTGTGCGCGGCGGAGCCGAACGACGCGCACTTCGCGCTCGCGGGGCTGGAGGCGTGCGGGGCGGTGGCGCACGTGATCACGCAGAACGTGGACAACCTGCACCGGCGCGCGGGGCAGCGGGCGCTGACCGAGATCCACGGCAACACGCGCTTCATGCGCTGCACCGACTGCCACACGCGCTGGCCGGAGGGCGAGGTGGCGATCAACGTCGAGGACCTGCCGCCGCGCTGCCCGGAGCGCGGCTGCGACGGCATCGTGAAGGGCGACGGCGTGATGTTCGGCGAGCCGATCCCGCCGGACGCGCTGGAGCGCTGCTTCGCGGAGACGCTGGCGTGCGACCTGTTCCTGATCGCCGGCACCTCGGCGGTGGTGTACCCGGCGGCGCACTTCCCGCAGCTCGCGGTGCAGCACGGCGTGCCATTGATCGAGGTGGACCCGGAGCCAACGGCGCTGTCGGAGCTCGCGACGGTTACGCTGCGCGGGCCGGCCGGGGAGCTGCTGCCGCGGCTGCTGGCCGCGGTGAGCGCGCTGCAGGCGCAGCGCTGATGCCGGCGGGCGACACGCTGGCGCTGCTCGTCGGCGCGGACGACGGACTGTGGGCGCTCGTGCCCGGGGAGCGCGCGCGGCGGGTGCTGGAGGCGGGGCCGGTGGTGGCGCTGGACGCGCGCGCGGGCGTCGTAGCGTGCGCGGTCGAGGGTCAGGGGCTGTGGGTGCGGCGCGGGCGAGGCGCGTTCGAGCGGCGCTGGGAGGGCGACGCGCGCGCGGTGCGCATCGCCGAGGACGGGCAGCTGTTCGTCGGCGCGGCGCCGCCGGCCGTGTTTGCCGACGAGCCCGATGGCGGCTTCGTAGAGTGGCCGGCGCTGCAGAGCGTGCTGCGCTACACGCGCACGCGCACGCGCGCGAGCGGCGGAAGCGCGGTGAGCGGGTTCGTGCGCGCGGGCTCGCATCTGCTGGTGGCGGTGGCGGGGCTGGGCACGTTCCTCACGTTAGACGACAGCCGCTCGTGGGCGGCGATCGGCGACGGGCTGGACCCCGAGATCACGGCGCTGTGCGAGCACCCGGAGCGACCGCACCGGCGCTACGCGGCGTGCGCGAGCGGGGTGTACCGCTCGGAGGACGGCGGGTACACGTGGGTGCAATCGCTGCACGGGCTGGACCGCTCGGTGGCGTGGCAGGTGGTGGTGCAGGCCGGGGTGCCGGACGTGCTGCTGCTCGCGGCGTCGCGGCGCGCGGACGGCTCAGGCGGGGCGTTGTTCCGCTCGCCGGACGGCGGGACGAGCTTCGAGCGGGTGCGGCTGGGTGACCGCGACGAGTGGGACCACCCGCCCGCGGTCGCGAGCCTCGCGGGCGACGAGCTGGCCGCGCTGTTCGCGGTGGCGGGCGGCGGGGCGTGGGGCTCGCACGATGGCGGGGCACGCTGGCTGCCGCTGGCGGACGACGCGCCACGGGCCGCCCGCGCCCTGGTCGCCAGCATCGGCGCCTGGTAGGCGCGCGGGGACGCCCGGCGCGGCCGGGAAACCACGGGGCGACACGACGAGGTCAGATGTGGCGCCCGGGTGACCTGCCCCCGCGTTTCATAACACCTGATGAGTGAGTCTGGCGGCGATCTCCAGCCAGTTCGGTTCGATGGTCTCGAGTGCTGGTGGCCGGTACCCGAGCGAGCTGTGCGGGCGCCGGTGGTTGTACTCC
>VGPB01000074.1 GCA_016875695.1 Chloroflexota bacterium
TGTCGTCGCGGGTCGCGTTGCGCCCGGCGCTGCGCGGCCGGCCTCGATGCGCGCGAGCGCGGCGATGTCGCGGCCAGCGCGGCTCGTCGCACGCGAGATGCCGTACCTGCGCACGGAGCTGCGGCGGATCGCCGGCGTGACGGCCACGTGCATCGGACTGCTGGCCGTGCTCGCGGTCGTCGACCGCTTGTCGTAGGGAGCCGCGTCGCTCGCGGCGGCGGGCGGCGGTCCTAGCGCAGCCGCCCCCATGCAACGATCGACGCCACGGCCACGAGCAGCAGGCCGACCATGTCCTCGCGCAGCAGCGCCGGGCCATCCCAGGCAAGGTAGGGCACGAGGCGCACGACGCCGGCGATGACGATGCCGCATACTGCGACGAGCTGCATCGCGATGCCGCGCTTGCCGCGCGTCACGCGCGTGACGGCGCCCGCCATGATGCTACCTGCGCCCGAGCCGCCGAGCAGCGCGAGCAGGAATGAGAAGAATCCGACGAACCCGCGCGGCGGCAGCAGGATGGAACCGGCGGCGCCGAGCGCGACGCCGACGACGGCCGCCGCGATGGCGGCGCGCACGTAATCGGCGGTCGCCAGCTCGTACATCGGTGGCCGGCGCAGCATCGCGCAGTCCTGGCAGCGCACGCCGCCGGGGGTGAAGACCAGGCAGCGCGGGCAGATCAGGCGCTCGCAGCGGCCGCAGCGCAGCTCGCTTTCGACGGTGGGGTGCGTCTCGCAGTACGTGACGGCGGGGGCGGGGGTTGCATGGCGCTCGCTAGTCATCGCGCGGCCGCGGGCTCGGGGACGGCACAGCCCGCGGCACGGGCGGCCGCCAGCAGCGCTTCGGCCTGTGCGTCGGGCAGCGGGATCGCGCCGGGCTCGCGCTCGTCGTCGCGCGCGATGCCGTGGAAGTCGGAGCCGCCGCTCGCCACCAGGCCGAGCCGGTCCGCGAGCGTGCGCAGCTCCTCGACGACCTCGGGAGGGTAGGCGCGGTAGTACACCTCGATGCCGAACAGGCCGTACGCGGCGAGCTCGACGGCGACCTCCGGGTAGCCGGTGGTGAACGTGGGGTGCGCAAACACGGCGACGCCGCCGGCCGCGCGGATCATTGCGATCGCGTCGCGCGGGACCAGCTTCTCGCGTTCGACATAAGCGGGGCCGTTACGGGCGAGGAAGCGATCGAACGCCTCGTTGAAGGTCTGCACGTGGCCGCGCTCGAGCAGCGCCTGCGCGATGTGTGGTCGGCCGACGGAGGCTTCGCCGGCGATGGCCTGCACGCGCGCCCACTCGATGGGCGCGTCGAGCGCCGCGAGCGCCGCGACCATGCGCTCCGCGCGCTCGACGCGGCCGCGGCGGAAGCGCTCGAGCTCCGCGCGCAGCGGGGCGTCGTGGGGGTCGATGCAGAGGCCGAGCATGTGCACTTCGGTGCCGGGCACGTCGCACGAGAGCTCGACGCCGGGCACGAGGCGCATGCCGGGGTGCCGGGCGGCGGCCTCCGTGGCCTCCGCGAGGCCGTCGAGCGTGTCGTGGTCGGTGACGGCGAGCGTGCGCACGCCGCGTGCGGCCGCGAGGTCGACGAGCGCGGCGGGCGACAGGCGCCCGTCCGAGCGCGTCGAGTGCGTGTGGAAGTCAGCGATGCTCACCGCTCGCGCGCCGAGAGCAGGCACTCGCGGTCGACGCGCTCGATGCTGTTCGCGCGGCCGGTGGCATCATCGACGTCGATGAGTACGGAGTTGAAGGTGACCGCGGTGCCGGTTGCGACGGGCAGCCGGCCGGGCATGCCGGTGAGGAAGCGGTCGATCACCGACTCGATGTCGTCGCCGATCACGGAGT
Source organism: Chloroflexota bacterium (assembly GCA_016875695.1). Taxonomy (GTDB): domain Bacteria; phylum Chloroflexota; class Dehalococcoidia; order UBA2979; family UBA2979; genus SHYP01. Next base: position 1,827 of record VGPB01000074.1, read on the forward strand.
CGCGTACGCCGACCATGCCGAGGTCGGTGACGGTCGCGGTGCCACCGGGCAGCACGCGCGCGTCGGCGGTGGGGACGTGGGTGTGGGTGCCGACGACGGCGGACACGCGGCCATCGAGGTACCACGCGAACGCCTGCTTCTCGCTGGTGGCCTCGGCGTGGAAGTCGATCACGATCACGCGCTCCGGGACGGCGTCGGCGAGCAGCGAGTCGGCCATGCGGAAGGGGTCGTCGACAGCGACGGGCATGAAGGTGCGGCCCATCAGCGAGATCACCACCAGCCCATTGAGCGTAGCGACGCCGCGTCCGGGAACGCCGGGTGAGTAGTTCGCGGGGCGCAACACCGGCCAGTCGAGCTCGAGCAAGGGCACGAATTCGCGCACGTCGAAGATGTGGTTGCCAGAGGTGATGACGTCGACGCCGGCGTTGAAGAGCTCGCGCGCGGTGGCGTCGGTGAGGCCGCGGCCCGCGGCGGCGTTCTCACCGTTGGCGACCACGCGGTCGATGTGCAGCGTGGAGCGCAGTCCGGGCAGCAGTTCACCGAGGGCCGCGCGTCCCGGCCGGCCGATGACGTCGCCGACCATCAGTATGCGCATGTTAGCGCGCGACGGCCGTGGAGCGCGTCTCCCGCACGACGGTCACCTTGATCTCCCCCGGGTACTGCAACGTCTCCTCGATCTGGCGCGACACGTCGCGCGCGAGGCGCGCCGCGCCGACGTCGTCGACCTGTTCCGGCCGCACGATCACGCGCACCTCGCGGCCGGCCTGGATCGCGAACGATTGCTCGACACCGTCGAAGGAGTTGGCGATCGCCTCCAGCGCCTCCAGGCGCTTGATGTACTGGTCGGCGGACTCGCGGCGTGCGCCCGGGCGGCTGCCAGACATGGCGTCCGCGATCATCACGATCAGGGCTTCGGTGGTCTCGGGCTTCACCTCCTCGTGGTGGGCGGCGATGCAGTGGACCACCTCGCGCGGTACGCCGAAGCGGCGCGCGATGTCCGCGCCGATGGCCGCGTGCGTGCCCTCCAGCTCGCGGTCCACCGCCTTGCCGAGATCGTGCAGCAGCCCGCCCACTCGCGCGATCTCGACGTCGGCGCCGATCTCGGCGGCGAGCGCCGCCGCCAGCCACGACGTCTCGACGCAGTGACGCAGCTGGTTCTGGCCGTACGAGTAGCGGAAACGCAGCCGGCCGATCGTCTTCACGACCTCCGGGTGCAGGCCGGTCACCTCCGCGTCCACCAGCGCCTGCTCGCCGGCCTCGAGGATGGAGCGGTCGACCTCAGAGCGCGCGCGCTCGACGGCCTCCTCGATGCGGGTCGGCTGGATGCGGCCGTCCTGGATCAGGCGGCTCAGCGCCACGCGCGCGATCTCGCGCCGCACCGGGTCGAAGCCCGAGACGGTGACTGCCTCTGGGGTGTCGTCGATGATCAGGTCGCAGCCGGTCGCCGCCTCGAAGGCGCGGATGTTGCGGCCTTCACGGCCGATGATGCGACCCTTTACCTCGTCCGAGGGGAGCGGCACCACCGACACGGTCGTCTCCGCCGTGATCTCGGACGTCATGCGCTGCATCACGGTGGCCAGCACCTTGCGCGCGCGTACGTCGGCCTCGGCCCGGGCGGAGGTTTCCATGGCGCGGACGCGGCGCGCGGCCTCGTCGCGCAGCTCCACGTCGAGGCGCTCGAGCAGCGTGGCCCGCGCCTCCTCGGCGTGCATGCCGGCGATGCGCTCGAGCTCGGCCTGCGCCAGCGTGCGCTGCTCTGCCACGGCGCGCTCGGCATCGTCGACGCCAGCGGCGCGGTCGCGCAGTCCCTGCTCGCTGCGCTCGAGGCCCTCGGCGCGGCGCTCCAGCGCCTCCTCGCGCTGCTCGAGGCGGCGCTCGACGCGGCTGAATTCACGGCGCTGCTCGCGCAGCTCGACCTCGACCTCGCGGCGATGGTTGATCGCGGCTTCCTGAGCCTCGAGGTCGATGGCGCGCTTGCGCGCCTCGGCGTCCTCGACGAGGCGGTCCGCGCGGCGCTGGGCATTGCGCACGACCCCAAGGGCGCCGGCGCGGATCGCAACCAATGTGATGGCCGCCGACACGATCATTCCGATCATGATCAGCAGCAGCGTGCCCGGGTCCATTGGTGCGTTCTCCTGAGTCGTAACGGTGTGGTGGGCACCGCGTAATGCGTCTAGTTACGGGCTCATACACGGCCGTACCCATCGTAGCATCGGGGCGTGGCAAGGGCGCGCGCCACTCGCGCCGGGCGTGCGTGCCGTACGCTGGCGCTCCGCGGCCGGGCCGAGGAGCGCGCGCCGTTGCACACCCCCGTCCCCGCCACGAGCTACCGCGAGGCGCTGCGGCTGTGGCTGCGCGTGGCCGCGCAGAGCTTCGGCGGGCCGGCGGGTCAGATCGCCGTCATGCACCGGCTGGTCGTGGATGAGCGTCGCTGGCTGCGCGAGGACCAGTTCCTGCACGCGTTGAGCTACTGCATGCTGCTGCCGGGCCCCGAGGCCCAGCAGCTGGCGACATACTGCGGGTGGCTGCTGCAGGGGTACCGCGGCGGGCTCACCGCGGGCGTGCTGTTCGTGCTCCCGGGCTTCGTCGCGCTGCTGGCGCTGAGTATCGTCTACGCCACGTTCGGGGACGTCGAGGCGGTGGCGGCACTGTTCTTCGGTCTGCAGACGGCTGTGCTCGCGGTGGTCGTGGAGGCGTTGCTTAGGCTGTGGCGGCGCGTGGTGCACACGCCGCTGATGCTGACCGTGGCTGCTGGCGCGTTCCTCGCGCTGTTCGTGGGGGCGGCGCCGTTCCCGCTCGTGGTCGCGGCGGCGGGTGCCGTCGGCCTGGTCGGCGGACGGCTGCGGCCAGCCTGGTTCGCCGCCGCGTCGGCGCCGGTCGAGGGCGAGGCCGCGCCGCGCGGGCTGCAGCTGGGGCGCGCGACGCGGGTCGCCAGCGTGTGGCTCGCGCTCTGGCTGGGTCCCGTGGCCGGGCTCGTGCTCGCGCTCGGGCCAGACCACGTGTTCTCGCAGCTGGCGCTGTTCTTCAGCCAGACAGCGGTGGTCAGTTTCGGCGGCGCGTACGCGGTGCTCAGCTACGTCGCGCAGCAGGTGGTCGAGGCGCGGCAGTGGCTCGCGCCGAAGGAGATGATCGACGGGCTGTCGCTGGCCGAGACCACGCCGGGCCCGCTGATCATGGTGCTCGAGTTCGTGGGCTTCCTCTCGGCGTACCACGAGCCGGGCGGCCTGCCGCCGCTGCTCGCGGGCACGTTCGGCGCTGTCATCACGGTGTGGGTGACGTTCACGCCGTGCTTCCTGTGGATCTTCCTGGGCGCGCCGTACATCGAGCGGCTGCGCTCGATGCGGCTGCTGAACGCGTCGCTGGTGACGATCACCGCCGCGGTCGTCGGCGTGATCCTGAACTTCACCGTGTGGTTCGCGCTGCACGTGCTGTTCGGCACGGTGCGCGAAGTGGGGCCGGCGCATCTGCACGTGCTGCGTCCCGTTTGGTCGAGCGTCGACGTGGCCGCGCTGGTGCTGGTGGTGGCGGCGTTCGTGGCGCTGTTTCGGCTGCACGCGGGCATGCTCAGCACGCTCGCCGGCATCGGAGCAGCCGGGGTAGTCTACCGGCTGCTTCTCGCCTGAGGCTGCGTGCGCCGGCCGCGGCGACCGCCGCGCGGCTACACGTCGAGCGGCAGCTCTGCGGCGGCGTCGAGCGCATTGAGCACGGCGTCGGCGCCGTCGCTGTCTGCGCCCTCCGGGGCGGCGCCGGGGCTCGCGGTGCGCACACCGGCCGCCGCGCGCACGCGCTCCTCGATCGCGGCGGCGGTGGCGGGGTGCTCGCGCAGGAACGCCTTCGAGGCGTCGCGGCCCTGGCCGAGCCGCTGCTCGCCGTACGAGTAGAACGAGCCGAGCTTCTTGACGACCTCGTACTGGACGCCGAGGTCGATCATGTCGCCCTCGCGGCTGATGCCGTGCTCCTCGGATGTGAACATGATGTCGAACTCCGCTTGGCGGAAGGGGGGCGCGGTCTTGTTCTTTACGACCTTGCAGCGCACGCGATTGCCGATCACGTTCGCGCCCTGCTTCAGCGACTCGACGCGGCGGATCTCGATGCGCACCGAGGCGTAGAACTTCAGCGCGCGCCCGCCCGGCGTGGTCTCCGGGTTGCCGAAGACGACGCCGATCTTCTCGCGGAGCTGGTTGATGAAGACGAGCGCGGTATTGGAGCGCGCGACCGCGCCGGTGAGCTTGCGCAGCGCCTGTGACATCAGCCGCGCCTGCAGCCCGGGCAGCTGGTCGCCCATGTCGCCTTCGATCTCAGCGCGGGGCACTAGCGCGGCGACCGAGTCCACGACCACGATGTCGAGCGCGTTCGAGCGGATTAGAGCCTCGGCGATCTCGAGCGCCTGCTCGCCGGTGTCGGGCTGCGAGATCAGGAGGTCGTCGATGCGGATGCCGCACGCGGCGGCGTACTCCGGGTCGAGCGCGTGCTCGACGTCGATGTAGGCGGCGAGGCCGCCCGCCCGCTGTGCCTCGGCGATGATGTGCTGGGCGAGCGTGGACTTGCCCGCCGACTCCGGCCCGTAGACCTCGGTGATGCGCCCGCGCGGGACGCCGCCGATGCCGAGCGCGATGTCGAGCGAGAGCGAGCCGGTGGAGATCGCGGAGACGTTGAGCTTCGCGCCGGCGTCGCCGAGGCGCATGATCGCGCCCTTCCCGAAGTCCTTCGTAATCTGCTCGATGGCGCGGGTCAGGTCCTCGCCGCGGGTGTCGCTCTTCGGTTGCGCCCGGTCCCGGGCCATCTTGTCCTGGGCCATCGTCGGTTGTCCTCCACGTGCGACGGTGCGCGCTCGCGGGGCGGGTGCGCGCGAATGAAAATAGAACGCACGTTCGGCAGTGTCAAGCCCCCTAGCGAGGGCAGCCCCACTTCGCGCGCCGTCCAACGCAAGGGCTACGCGCTCGAGCGGAGCTCTCCGGCGATGAAGAACAGCAGGAACATCGCCACCATCGGCGTGATGTCGATCATGCCGATGGGCGGGATGATGCGGCGCAGCGGCTGCAGGATCGGCTCGGTGATTGCATCCAGGGCCTGGAAGATCGGGCCGCCGCGGTCGATGGGGAACCACGTGAGTAGGGAGCGCGCGAGGATCGCGAACGCCAGCAGAGTGATGAAGATGTCGAGGATGTTGATCAACGCGGTCACGCGAGCTCTCCCAGCTCCTGCGCCCGCAGGAATGCCGCCTCGATCGCATCGTCGAAGGCCGCCCGCACGGCTGCCGACTCGAGCTCGCGGAGCGCCGCGGCGGTCGTGCCGCCGGGCGAGGTGACGGCCGCGCGCAGCTCGGCGGGGTGTGTGCCGCTCTCCTGAGCGTAGCGCACGGAGCCGACGAACGTCGCGAACACGAGCGACGTCGCGTCGATGCGGTTCATGCCGAGGCGCACGGCGGCATCGATCATCGCCTCGGCGACCAGGTACACGTACGCGGGGCCGGAGCCGTGCAGCGCGGTCGCGAGGTCGACGGCCTCGTCGTCGGCGACCTCGACGACGGCGCTGCAGACGGCGGCAAGCAGCCGGCGCACCTTCGCGCGCTGGTCCGGGCTCACCTCGGGCGCCGGGTAGTACACGGCCGCGCCTTCGCCGATGGCCGCCGGCAGGTTCGGCATCACGCGGACGCAGGCGCGGTGGCCGCTGTGACGCTGCACGGCGTCGAGCGGCAGGCCTGCCGCGATCGAGACGAGCACCGCGCTGCCCGCGAACGCGCCGCGCAGGCCCTCGGCGACGTGCGGCAGGTCTTGCGGCTTCACGGCGAGCAGCACGAGGTCCGCACCGATGCACGCGCTCTGCGCGTCGTCGGTCACGCGCACGCCGTGCTCGGCCAAGATCGCGCGCTTCGCGGGGACCGCCTCGGCGACCGCGATCTCGCCCGGCGCGGCCACCTCGGCGCGCAGGATGCCGCGCAGGAACGCCTCGCCCATGAACCCACCGCCGACGATGCCGATCCGCACCGGACGCGCTCCTACTCGTGCTAGCCGTTGCGCGGGCCGAAGAGCGCGCGGCCGACGCGCACCACCGTCGCACCCTCCGCGATCGCTGCCGGATAGTCCTCGGTCATGCCCATCGAGAGCCCGCGCAGCCCGTTCGCATGCGCGAGCTCGCGCAGCGCGCGAAACACGGGGCGCACCTGCTCGGGGTCGTCGGCAGGCGGCGCGACCGTCATCAGCCCGACGACCTCGACGCACGTGCGCGACTGCAGCGCCCGCAGCAGCGGCGCAAGCTCCTCGGGCGCGATGCCGGCCTTCGACGCCTCGCCGCCCACGTTGACCTCGACGTAGCAGGCGATGCGCCGTCCGGTGCCCGCGCACTCGTGCTCGATGGCGTCGGCGAGGCGCAGCGAGTCGAGCGAATGCAGCACGACGATGCTGGGCAGCACCTCGCGCACCTTGTTGCGCTGCAGCGTGCCGATGAAGTGCCAGCGCACCGCGAGCCCGCGCAGGGCCGGGCTGTCGGCCTTCGTGGCCAACTCCTGCGCGCGGTTCTCGCCGAAGTCGAGCAGCCCCGCGGCGCAGGCCTCGGCGAGCGCCGCGGGCGGCTGCGTCTTCGACGCACCGACGAGCGTGACCTCCGCGGGGTCGCGATCGGCGGCTGCGCAGGCGCGCGCGATCGAGGCGCGCACCTCGGCGAGGCGGGTCGCGACGGTGGTCATGGCCATAGCGTACGTCGGGCCGCGGGCTCGGGGCTAGGGCGAGCGGCGGGCGGGCCGCGCGGTGCTGCGGGCCGCTCGAGCGGCGCTCTGGAGGGCTGCGTGGCCCGCCGTATCAGACATAAGACTAACACGCAGGGGTCGGCGCGCCCATCCGTGGACTCCCGACGCCGCGCGCCCCGCCCCGACGGAACCGATCGAGTCCACCTTCGCCACCGTGCGTTTGCGGACCCGCATCACAAAGGAACCTGGCTCGCGGGCTCGCGGGCTCGCGGGCTCGCGGGCTCGCGGGCTCGCGGGCTCGCGGGCTGCGGGCTGCGGG
>VGPB01000075.1 GCA_016875695.1 Chloroflexota bacterium
CGGCGTCGAGCGCGGCGCCGTCTCGCCCCCGCTGGTGGCAGCGCCTGGCAGCGAGGCGGTAGGTGCGGGCACGCGGCATGCTGCGAGCGCCGGCGGCGCTGGCGCTCGCGCTGGTGGTCGCGTGCAGTGACGACCCCGCCCCCGCGGCCCCCGAGAGCGCCGTCCCGACGAGCAGCGCGACGGCTGCCGCGACACCCACCCAGCCGCGCACCACGGCCGGGACCCCGGCGCCGTCAGCACGGCGGGATCGCGATCGCAGAACACGACGTCGTGGCCCCACTCGGCCAGCCCGCGCCCCGTCGCCTGCCCGACTACCCCGCGCCGATAATCGCGATCGTCACCACATCCGCCTCCAGCCCCGCGTCCGCCGCCGTGCGAACCGAACGTGCGTTCTCCTGACGAACGCCAGCGTTCGACCCGTTCGGAGGTACGACGGCCAATGAGGCGAATCCAGTACAACCGGGCGCAAGAAACACGCACGGGGCGTCCCCTACGGGAAATCCCTACGCCTCGGCGCGCGAGACCGAGATGATGCCGCGCACGGCCTCCAGCCGCGACATCAGGCGCGCGACCTGCGTGCGCCCCTGCGTCTCCAGCATGAGATGCACCGTGGTCGTGCGGTCGTCGTGCTCCTGCGTGCGCACGCCGACCATGTTGACGTTCTCCGACGCCACGAGCGTGCTCACGTCGCGCAGCAACCCGACGCGGTCCCACGCATGCACGCATACGGCCGCGATGTACAGGTCGCCGGCCGGACCCCAGTCGCACTCCACCAGGCGCTCGGCGTCCACCTGCCGGCGCACGTTCGGGCAGTCGCGACGGTGCACCGTCACACCGCGCGAGCGCGTGATGAAGCCGATGATACCGTCACCGGGCAGCGGCCCGCAGCAGCGCGCGAGCACCACGTGCAACCCCAACTCGCCGAGCACGTGCACCCCGCTCGACGTCCGGCGCTCGCGCCGTACGGGCGCGTCCTCGACGACGGGCGGCGGCGCCGGCGGTGCGTGCTCAGCGAGCCGCTGCGCCAGCGACTGCAACGACACGTCGCCGTACCCGATCGCCGCGAGCATGTCGTCGAACGCGTCGTAGCCGAGCTGCAACGCAATGCCGGCCGGCACCTCCGCGACGCCGAGCTTGCGACGCTCGCGCTCGAGCAACTCCTTGCCGCGCGCGATGTTCTCGGCGCGCCCCGCGCGGCGGAACCACTGCCGCACCTTCTGGCGCGAGTGGCTGGATCCGAGGAAGCCGAGCGCAGGAATCAGCCAGTCACGGGACGGCCCGCGATCGCTCCTGCCGCGCAGCACCTCGACCACGTCGCCGGTGCGCAGCCGCGTCGCGAGCGGCACGAGCCGCCCGTTCACGCGTGCGCCCACACAGTAGTGCCCCAGGTCCGTATGCACGCTGTATGCGAAGTCGATGGGCGTGCTGCCCGCCGGGAGCATCCGCACGTCGCCACGCGGCGTGTACACGAACACCTGCTCGCGGAACACGTCCGACTTCACGGACTCCAAGAAGTCGTCCGTACCGGACGCCTCCTGCTGCCACTCGATGAGGCGGCGCAGCCAAGCTAGCCGCTCCTCGTACTGGACGTCGCGCTTGCGCGACTCTCCCTTGTACTGCCAATGTGCCGCGACGCCGTACTCCGCCAGCTCGTGCATCTCGTGCGTACGGATCTGCACCTCGAACGGGTGCGCGCCCGACCCCATGACCGTGGTGTGCAGCGACTGGTACAGCGATTGCTTCGGGCTCGCGATGTAGTCGTCGAAGCCGCCGGGCAGCGGCAGCCATGTCTGGTGCACGATGCCCAGCGCGTTGTAGCAGTCCCCGACCGTTTCCACGAGCACACGCACCGCGATCAGATCGTGGATCTGGTCCAGCGTCTTCCCGTCGCGTGCGTAGCGCAGCATCTTGTTGCGGATCGAGTACAGGTGCTTGACGCGCCCCGCCACCTCCGCGGCGATGCCCGCCGCCGCGAGCGCGTCGCGCAACTCGTGCTCGATGCGCCGCACGAAGCGCTCGCGCTCGCTGCGCCGCGACGCCACCATCTCGGCGACGCGCGCGTGCGCCTGCGGCTCGAGGTAGCGGAACGCGAGGTCCTCGAGCTCCGACATAAACTGCCAGATGCCGAGGCGGCCCGCGAGCGGCGCGTAGATGTCCATCGTCTCGCGCGCGATCGCCTGCTGCCGCGACTCCGGCAGGAACTCCAGCGTGCGCATGTTGTGCAGGCGGTCGGCGAGCTTGAGGATGACGACGCGCACGTCCTCGGCCATCGCCACGAACATCTTGCGCAGCGTCTCGGCGTCGGCGCTCGAGCGCGCGCCGCCGCCCGCCGGAGCCGGCCCCATCACGCTGATCTTCGTCGCGCCGTCGACGAGCTTCGCCACGTCCGCGCCGAAGCGCAGCGCGAGCTCCTCGCCCGCGACGCCGCAGTCCTCGATGACGTCATGCAGCAGCGCCGCCGCCACGGTCGCGGCGTCCACGCGCAGCTCCGCGACGAGCTGCGCCACTGCGACCGGGTGCGTGATAAATGGATCTCCGGACTGGCGCAGCTGCCCATCGTGCGCGCGCGTCGCGAAGTCCAGCGCCGCGCGCACGGCCTCCACCCGGTCGTCCGGCAGGTAGCTCGCCAGAGCAATCAGCAACGACTGCACGTCGGCGGGAGTGCCGCGAGAGACGACCATCCTCGCAATAACGTATCACGCGTGTAGCGGCATCACAGCAGCAAGCCCCGGATAGCACAGCGAACATATGTTTCACGTGAAACGCGGCGCCCCGCTGCCCGCAGTCCCGCGGCCTCGTAGACTCCCCGCATGGCCGACACGACCCAGCCCCGTGCCCCGCGTGGCATGCACGACATCCTCCCGGAGGACACGGCCCTGTGGCGCCACATCCGCGACACCGCCGAGCGGGTAGGATGCCTGTTCGGCTACCGCCAGCTGCAGACTCCGCTCGTCGAGGACGCCTCGGTCTTCCTGCGCACCGTCGGCGACGAGAGCGACATCGTCGCCAAGGAGATGTACGTGTTCGAGGACCGCGGCGGCGACCGCCTCGCGCTGCGCCCGGAGGGCACCGCCGCCGCCTGTCGCGCCTACCTCGAGCACGGCATGGGAAGCCGCCCGCAGCCGGTGCGGCTGTACTACTTCGGCCCGATGTTCCGCTACGACCGCCCGCAGGCCGGCCGCTACCGCCAGCTCTGGCAGTTCGGCGTCGAGTGCATCGGCGACGCGTCGCCGGCCGCAGACGTCGAGGTAATCGAGCTACAGCGCACGCTCTACGAGCAGCTCGGCCTCGGCGACCTCACGCTGCGCATCAACTCGATCGGCACCGCCGCCACCCGCCACCGCTACGTCGAGCTGCTGCGCGAGCACTTCCGTCCTCACGCCGCCACGCTGTCGCGCGACTCGCAGCGCCGCTTCGAGACGAACGTGCTGCGCATTCTCGACTCGAAGGAGGACGCCGCGCACCCGGCCGTGCTCGCCGCGCCGAGCATCCTCGACCACCTCGAGCCCGCGGACGCGCAGCACTTCGCGGAGGTGCGCGCGCTGCTCGACGCGCTCGGCGTCGCGTACAAGGTCGACCCGCGCATCGTGCGCGGCCTCGACTACTACGCGCGCACGGTCTGGGAGTTCGAGCCGCGCGGCGCCGGCGGCCAGTCGACCGTCGGCGCCGGCGGCCGCTACGACGGCTTGATCGAGCTGCTCGGCGGCCCGCACACGCCCGGCACCGGCTTCGCGACCGGCATCGAGCGCATCGTGCTCAATCTCCGCGATCGCGGCGCCGCCGGCACCGAGCCGCCAGTCGACGTGTACACCGCGCCGCTTGGGGAGGCCGGCCACGTCGCGACGCTGCGCCTGGCGCGCGAGCTGCGGGCAGCAGGCATCGCCGTGCGCCTCGGCGCGCCCGGCCGCGGCCTGCGCGCCCACTTCCGCGCCGCCGAGTCCGCCGCGGCGCGCTACATCGCCATCGTCGGCGACGACGAGGCCGCCCGCGGCGTCGTGCAGCTCAAGCCGCTCGCGACGGAGGGCGAACAGCAGGAGGTCGGCGTCGGCGCGGCGATCGAGGCCGTGCGGGGCCGCTCCTCGCGGGGCATCACCCCCGATGCTTAAGCGCCCCTTGCTCGCACTCAGCTGCGTGCTCGCGCTGGGCCTCGCAGCGTGCGACGACGAGCCACGCGCAGACGCTAGGCCGAGCAGCACCACCATCGCCGCAACGGCCGCAGTCCCAGCGGCCACCACGCGAACCGCCGCGATTAGCGCGACCGTGACGCCGACGCCCACGCCGTTCGCGCCGAGCCCGGGCGCGCGCACCATTTCCGGGCTGTTCGACGAGCCCCGCCCCGCCCTCGCCGCCCAGCAGCTGCCGCTGCCGACGCCGCCGGCTTCATCGCTTCCTGCACAGGGGCCGTACGAGCTCGTGCTCTACGACACACGGACGGGTGCCCGCACCGAGCTCGGCACGGGCGAGATGCCGAGCTTCTCGCCGGACGGCAAGCGGCTCGCGTAGACCGCGCCCGCGCCCGACAGCCGTGAGTTGTGGGTGCTCGACCTGCAGTCGCGGCAGCAGTGCTCGCTCGGACCCACGCGGCTCGCGTACTGGATCGCCGAGCGCGCGCTGATCGCCTACCTGCCGGGCGGAAACGAGCTCGAGCGCGTGGACAGCGAAACAGCCGCCCGATCGTTCCACGGCGGCGCGAACTTCAATCCAGTCGTCCGCCCGGTGGAGACGGGTGGCTTCCGGCTCGAGCCGATCGGACAGCACACGTACTCGTCGTGGCGGTTGGCATACCGCGTCGTCGACCTCGCGGAACGCCTCGCGCCGCTGGAGTTCGAAGCGTACCGAGCGGTGCTGGCCTCCGACAGCGTGCTGGCGCTCGCCACGACGCCCACGCGCAGAGCAGCACAGCTGACGGGGACCCCGGGCCCGCAGAACGAGAGCATCGACGCAAACATCTTCATCGTCGAGCCATCCACCGGCGCGGCGACGTTCATCGCATCCGCGAGCGTGACCGCCCGAAACTGGCCGTTCGCAACGAGCGGAGAGTGCGTCGCTTGGACCGATCGCTACTGTCCATCGGAAGGGGCGCGAACCAGCGCTTACGATCGGCGCACGGGGCACATCGTGCAGTTCGGTCGCGGGATGTGGCTCGTGCTGACGCCGCGAGGCGAGCTCGGCATGGGCAAGTTCGGGCCGCAGGCGCTGTTCGACCTTGCCACGCTACGCTACGAGTTCCTGCTGCCGGCCGGGCCGGTGGATGTTGCCTGGTCTCCGGACTACCGCTACGCCGCACGCGGCTTCACGGGTGGCCACGGCGGGCTCTGCCCCTAGCCACGGGCCGTACCTCTCCTCGCTGCTAGACTGAGCGCATGTTCGAGCGGCTAGCCGATGTCGAGGCGCGGTTCGAAGAGCTGGGGCGACTGCTCGGCTCGGCGGAAGTCGTCGCTGACCCGCGCCAGCTGCAGGCGCTCGGGCGCGAGCGCGCGTCGCTCGAGGAGCTCGTGCGGCTGTACCGGCGCTACCGCGAGTCGGAGCAGGCGCTAGCGGATGCGCGGACGCTCGCGCGCGACGCGGACGAGGAGCTGCGCGCGCTCGGTCGCGAGGAGGAGGAGCGGCTTGCGCCCAAGGTCGACGCCATGCAGCAGGAGCTGCGGCTCGCGATGCTGCCGAAGGACCCGGCCGATGACCGCGACGTGATCGTCGAGATCCGCGCCGGCACCGGCGGTGACGAGGCGGCGCTGTTCGCGGCTGACCTGTTCAAGATGTACCAGCGCTACGCCGAGCGCCGCCGCTGGAAGACGGAGGTCATCAACACCTCGGAGGCCGGCCCCGGCGGCTACCGCGAGATCGTGTTCGAAGTGCACGGCCAGGGCGCGTACTCGCGGCTGAAATTCGAATCGGGCGTGCATCGCGTGCAGCGCGTCCCGGAGACCGAGGCGCAGGGCCGCATCCATACCTCGACGGCGACGGTGGCCGTGCTGCCCGAGGTCGACGAGGTGGAGGTGGACATCAACTGGGACGACGTGCGCATCGACATCTTCCACTCAGGCGGCGCGGGCGGGCAGAACGTGAACAAGGTGGCGACCGCCGTGCGCATGACGCACGCGCCGACGGGCATCGTGGTGCAGTGCCAGGACGAGCGCTCGCAGGCGAAGAACCGCGCGAAAGCGGAGGCCGTGCTACGCGCGCGCATCTACGAGCTCGAACGCGCGCGCGCGGCCGCCGAGCAGGCGGGCACGCGCAAGGCGCAGGTCGGCACGGGCGAGCGCTCCGAGAAGATCCGCACGTACAACTTTCCGCAGGACCGCGTGACGGACCACCGCGTGAACCTAACGCTGCACTCGCTCCCGCGCCTCCTCGACGGCGAGATCGATCCGCTGATCGACGCGGTGGCGCTGGCGGAGCAGACGGAGCAGCTGCAGGCGGTGGGCTAGGCGTGGTGTCCGACGACGAGGGCACACGCCTTCGTTCACTGCTGCTTGAGTGGTGGACACTTGTTCAGCCGAACGATCAGAACGGGCCGGATCTGTCCGGGCTGTGGCGCGACCGGGGGCTACGACGACGCCCCAGACCTCGATTGCCCGGAGTGCGACGGCACCGGCCTCACGGCCTAAGTAACGCGCGCCAGCGAAGCCACACGGTGAGGCTGTGATTCTTCGCGCGCTGCTCCACGACGCCGCGACGCAGCTCGTCGCGACGCGCGCGGCGGGCGACCTCGACGAGGGACGGCTCGAGGCGGAGCTGCTGTACGGCGCCGCGGCCGGGCTCGAACGCACGCAGGTGATCGCGCGCGGCAGCGAGGACGTCACGCCCGAGGTGAGCGGGGCGTTCGAGGCGCTGCTCGCACGGCGGCTCGCGCGCGAGCCGCTCGCGTACATCCTCGGGCGGCGCGAGTGCTACGGCATGACGTTCGAGGTGGGGCGCGGCGTGCTTGTGCCGCGGCCCGAGACCGAGCTGCTGATCGAGACGACGCTCGCAGCGGTGCGCGAGCATCCGTCCGCGCGGCGACTCGTGCGCGTCGTGGACGTCGGCACGGGCTGCGGCGTCGTCGCGCTCGCAGTGGCATGGCACGCGCCGAACGCGAAGCTGTACGCGCTGGACCGCGCGACGGCCGCGCTGGCGGTCGCAGGACGCAACCGCACGCGCTTCGGACTGCGCGATCGCGTGGTGCTGCTCCAGGGCGACCTATTCGATGCGCTGCCCGAGCGCGTCGAGGTCGTGACCGCGAACCTGCCATACGTCCCAACGGTCGAACTGGAAGCGCTGGCGCCGGAAGTACGCGACTGGGAGCCGGCATGGGCGCTGAACGGCGGCAAGGACGGGCTCGAGATGATCCGGCGGCTCATCTACTGCGTACCGGAGTACCTGGCGAGCGGACCGCGCGCGGTGCTGCTCGAGGTGGGCGACGGGCAGGCGACGAAGGTCGCGCGGCTGCTGGCGGCGGCAGTGGGTGGACCTGCGCGCTTGCACGCAGACCTGGCCGGGCGGCCACGCGTCGTCGAGGTGCGGGTCGGCTACTGACGGGCGTCGAGCAGCTGCGCGGTGAGGCCGGCGTGCGCGAGGTGCTCGCGCGCGTGTGTAAGCGCAGTGAGCAGCAGCGTGTGGCCGCTCATGTCGCCGAGCCGCGGGTGGCGGATCGTCGCGTCGAGGCGTTCCGCGGACACGCCGTCGAGCGCGGCCGAGAACTCGTGGCGCAAGCCGTCCCAGTGCGCGCGCAAGTGCGCGACCGAGTCGCCGCGCGCGGCGAACTCCGCGTCGCGGTCACGAACGGTGGGGCGCACGCCGGCGAGCGTGATGACGAGCGTCTGCTCGGCCGCGCCAATGGTGTGCGTAGCGAGCGCGAACAGGGTGTTCGCGTCCGCCGCCGGTCGCCAATTAAGCGCGTCCGCGTCGCGGTTCTCGGTCAGCGCGAGCAACTACTCGATGTCGTCGACCAGGCTCGTGAGCGCGGCGCTGACCTCGGGCAGCATCGCGGGCAGCTCGCGGCCTACGCGCGGTGCGGCGCCGCGGAGGTCGCGGCGACGATGAACGCCGTCTTCGCGTCAGTGTAGGCGACGCGGTCGTCGCGATGCCGCGCGGCGAGCTCGTGCTTGAGCGCAGCGTAGACGGCGGCGAGCTCCGGGCGCGCGCGCAGCATGTCGCGGAACGCGAGGTGGCGCTGCCAGAACTCCCCGCCGAGCACGCACAGGTGCAGGTGGAACATCCGCACGCCGTCGACGTGCTTCACCAAGTAGCGGCGATCGGGGATCGTGCCGTCGCCGCGGTACACCCAGTCGTCGCGCTCCAACGCGGGGGCTGCGCGCTCGGCATCGGCGAGCGACGCGCAGGCACCGAGGATCTCGACGATCGGCTTGGCGGCGAGGCCTGGCACGGCGGTGCTGCCGACGTGTTCGATCACAAGCACGAGCGCGCCCGCGGCAGCCTCGATGCGCGCGCGCTCGGCGGCGAAGCGCGCGGCCCAGGCCGGGTCGTACGCGGCGATCACGATCGGCTCGCCCGAGGGCACGGCGCGGCCTCTCGCGTCGACCGCTAGGTGTAGTGACCACGAACCTGTGAGAGCCGACTGACCGGCGGGGGGCCACCGAGCGAGCCATGGGGCTTGCGTCAGTTGTACTACTGCAGCCAGCCGGCGAGGGCACGAGCGCGATGGGCGCTG
>VGPB01000076.1 GCA_016875695.1 Chloroflexota bacterium
CGGCGGGGCGCTGCCGCCCGCCGCCGTGGCCGCCCTCCCCGGGCTCGCGGGGCGCATCGACATCGTGCCGATGCCGCCGCTCGCCATCGCAGCGACTAACCTCCGCGCACGCGTCCGCGCCGACCGCTCGACGCGTTACCTGCTACCGAAGGCCGTGCGCGCCCTCGTGGACGCGCACGGCCTCTATCGCTGAGCGCGCTTCGCCGGTTGCTCGGCCAGCGCCGGTGCCGGACGGCGCAGCAGCGAGGCCGCCACGGCGACCGCTAGGATGCCGACGATCACGCCGAGGCTGACCGCGGGTGGCACGTGCACCACGTCCACCAGCAGCATCTTCACCCCCACGAAGACGAGGATCGCCGCCAGCGGAGGCCGCAGGTAGATGAACCTGCCCAGGTAGCCGCTGAGCACGAAGTAGAGCGCGCGCAGCCGCAGCATTGTGGCGACGTTCGAGGTGTAGACGATGAACGGGTCATCGGTGATTGCGTAGATCGCCGGAATCGCGTCAACGGCGAAGACGAGGTCGGCCCCCTCGACCATCAGCAGTGCGACGAAGAGCGGGGTCATGTACAGCACACCGCCGCGGCGCAGGAAGAAGCGCGGGCCTTCGTAGCCGGGCGTCACCGGGAAGACGCGGCCCACCAGCCGGATCAGCCAGCTGTGCGCCGGCTCCGGCGCGTGCTGCTGCGCCCGCAGGAATTTCAGTCCGCTGACTACGAGCAGCGCGCCGAAGACGTAGACAACGACGTGCAGTCGGTCGATCAACACGCCGCGCATTACGAGCGCGCCCATTACGCCCCAGAACAGCAGCTGGTGCTGGTATGCCGGCGGCACCGCGAGCGTCGTGAACGTGAGCAGGAAGATGAAGACGTTGTCCACGCTGAGCGACTTCTCGATCAGGTAGCCCGGCGTCCACTGCAGGCCACCTCGGGGCCGCGCCACCAGTAAACGCCGGCGTTGAAGGCCAGCGCGAGGCCGATCCAGAAGATGCTCTACGCCCGCGCCTCACGCCGCCTGACGGCGTGGGCTTGGCGGTGGAAGATCGCCAGGTCGAGGATCAGTAGCGCGACGACGGCAGCGGTGAACACCAGCCAGGCGAGCACATCCGCGGGCACGGAATGACCTGCCTTCCCTGCTGGGGATGGGAACCCGGGCGCGGTGGTAGGTCTGGCCGCGGCTGCTCGCCGCCGTGAGCCGAGACGCGATACTCACGCCCGTGATGTCGACTCGAGCGTCCCCGCCGGGCGGCGGGCGGTTATTCCCCTGATGGCACCAGCGTAGCAGCCGCGCCGGCCTCCGCGGCTCGCCAGCCTTCGGGCGCCCGGCCGAGCAGCACCGAGGCGCGGGGGATCGGCGGCAGCAGGAACGGCCGCAGCCGCGCCGGTCGTGCCAGCTCGAAGCCCGCCCCTCGGCCCGCCGCCACCAGCGCCTGCGTCGAGCGCAGGCGCGGCTCGCGCACCCCCGGCGAGAGCCAGCGCTCGTTCCAGCGGTCCAGCCGCGCGCTGCCTGAAGGCGCGAACTCCCAGAGCAACGCCAGCCCACCGGGCGCGAGCACCCGGCGCACCTCGGCGAGCGTCGTCGCTAGCTCCGCGTCGTCGAGGTGCTTCAGCACGTAGCCGGCCGTGACGAGCTCGAAGCTGTCGCCCGCGAACGGCAACGCCGTCGCGCTCGCCCGCGCGAGGCCGACGCGCGCGGGCGAGCCCCCCAGGTCGTGCCGCGCCAGCCGCAGTGCTTGCTCCGAGAAGTCGACGCCCACCGGCGCCTGCACGAAGGGCACACGCGCCGCGATCAGCCGCAGTAACCCGCCGCGCCCACACCCCACGTCGAGCCAGCGCTGCTCGGGCTGCACCCGCAGCTCCTCGGGCAGCCGCAGCAGCGGGCTGTTCACCAGCCACTGCCCGGGCGCGCTCATCGCCCAGCGGATCGCCGCGCCGCTCAGGCTGCGGCCGCGCAGCCAGCGCTCGTACTCCCGGCCCCGCTCCGCCTCCGCGCGCATGCGCGCGATCGTCCGCGCGCACGCGCTGGCTGTCCACCCGTCGCTATTCGCTGTGGGTGTGTCCGGCCCCGCCGACCTCAGCGTGATGGCTGCTAATGGCCGTTAGGTAGGCCTGATGCGCCCACACCTGCAGCCCGAGCATCGCGCCGACGTACGCGCGCGCCTCCGGCACATCCTGCGGCGCGGCCGAGCGCAGCTCCAGCGCACGCGCGAGCTTTTCGCGCGCGAGCCTGTCGATGATCGCCGCCAGCGCTGCGCTCAGCCCGTCGGCCGAGGCGCACTCGAGCGCTCGCTCCGCGAGCGGGATGATCGGACCGGGGTCGAGCCCGGCCGGCTTCAGGCCCTCGAACGGTGCTCCTTCGCCGGCACGGTGGATGCGCACGACCGTCTCGAACAGATGACGGTCGGCCACCACACGTGCGGGCTCCTCGAGCACTCGCGCGGCGCACACCTCGGCGAACGTGCCGCGCACTTTCGCGGCTCCCTCCTCCGGGACGTACGTAAGCAGTGAGTCGACTTCCCGCCACTCGAGCGCGCGGATCGTAGTGCGCACGACCGGACCGTCCAGCGCATCGCAATGTGGCGGCACGCGGGTCCTCCTCTTGTCGCCGAAGATTGAGATCGTCGGGCCTGGAGCAGCGCTGGCTCAGGGTCGAACGGCTCGTCGGGTGGTGTTGTTCGGGGGATGCGGCGCCGTCAGTCGAGGCGGAACGTCAGCCGCACGCGCGTCCCCTGCTCCGCTCCCCAGCGCGCCATCGCGGCGAGCTCGTCGAGGCGCGCCGCCAGCGCGTCGTGCTGCTCGACGAGCTCGAGTAGCTCGGCGTCGCCGGAGCGCAGCGCGGCGGCGACGGCCGCGCACACCGTCGCGAGGGGCGCCGCGTCCTGCCACGCATGGTCGAGCTGGTGGCGGTCGTCCTCGTCCTCGACGTCGCGGTCGGCGTACGTCGTCAGCGGCCGCAGGTCCACCTTATGACGCCGCTGCAGATGCAGCGCCGCCCGCGCGAGCTCGTGCGTCCCGCCGAGCCGCACCGAGTACGCCCACGACATGAAGAACAGCAGCACGCCCGCGTCCTCGCCGAAGTCGAGCGGGCACGGCTCGCTGGCGTCGAACTCGACGCGGAGCCCGCGCTTGTCGTCCGGCAGGCTAGACGTCGAGGGTGGCGTCGAGGGCGTGCGCCATGATGAAGGCCTTGCGCGGCGGCACCTCGTCGCCCATGAGGCGCGTGAACAGGTCGTCCGCAGCCTCGGCGTCGTGCACCTCCACGCGCAGCAGGGAGCGGCGCGCCGGGTCCATCGTCGTCGTCCACAGCTGGTCGGGGTTCATCTCGCCCAGGCCCTTGTAGCGCTGGATCGTCACGTTCTTGCGCTCGCCGCTCGCGAAGAACGCGGCGCGCTCGACGTCCGAGAACAGCCACGTGACGTTACGCCCCTGCTGCGCGCTGTAGAGCGGCGGCTGCGCGATGTACAGGTAGCCCGCCTCGATCAACTGCGGCATGAAGCGGTAGAAGAACGTGAGCAGCAGCGTGCGGATGTGCGCGCCGTCCACGTCGGCGTCGGTCATGATGATGACCTTATGGTAGCGCAGCTTCGTGAGGTCGAAGTCGTTCCCGAACGAGGTCCCCAGCGCCGTGATGACGATGCGGATCTCCTCGTGCGCCAGCATCTTGTCGAGGCGCGCCTTCTCGACGTTGAGAATCTTCCCGCGTAGCGGCAGGATCGCCTGCGTGCGGCGGTCACGCGCGCTCTTCGCCGAGCCCCCTGCCGAGTCACCCTCCACGAGGTAGATCTCCGAGCGCCCGGGGTCGCTCTCCGAGCAGTCCGCGAGCTTGCCCGGCAGCATCGAGCCCTCGAGCACGCCCTTGCGCTGCACCAGGTCGCGCGCCTTGCGCGCCGCCTCGCGCGCGCGTGACGCCGTGAGCGCCTTCTCGATGATGCGCCGCCCCACCGCCGGGTTCTCGTCTAGGTACTGGCCCAGCACTTGCGCCACCATCGAGTCGACGAAGCCCTTCACCTCGGGGTTGCCGAGGCGCGTCTTTGTCTGACCCTCGAACTGCGGCTCGGCCAGCTTCACCGAAATCACCGCCGACAGCCCCTCGCGCACGTCGTCGCCGCTGAGGTTCGGGTCCTCGTCCTTGAGCAGCTTCGCGCGCCGCGCGTAGTCGTTCAGCGCGCGCGTCAGCGCCGAGCGGAAGCCCGTGAGGTGGCTCCCCCCGTCGATCGTGTTGATCGTGTTCGCGAACGAGTGCACCGACTCCGAGAACGTGCCGTTGTACTGCAGCGCCACCTCGACCGCCGTGTTCTCGCGCGCGGCGTTCACCACGATCGGGTCCGGGTGCAACGGCCCGCGCCCGCGGTTGATGTGGCGCACGTAGGCCTCGATGCCGGAGTCGAAGTAGAACGATTGCTCTTGCCCGTCGCCGCGCAGGTCGACGAACTTGATCCACAGCCCCTTCGTCAGGTACGCCATCTCGCGGAAGCGCGCGGCTAGCGTCACGAAGTCGTAGTCGAGCGTCTCGAAGATCTCGGGGTCGGGACGGAAGTGAATCGTCGTGCCGTTGTGTTCCGGGCGCGCCCCGCGCACCTTCTCCAGCGGCGCCGTCGCCACCCCGCGCGAGTACGCCTGGCGGTACAGCGCGCTGTCCAGCGCGACCTCGGCCGTGAGTTCCACGGAGAGCGCGTTCACCACCGACGCGCCGACGCCGTGCAGCCCGCCGGAGACCTTGTACCCGCCGCCGCCGAACTTGCCGCCGGCGTGAAGCACCGTGAGCACCGTCTCCAGCGCGGACAGGCCCGTCTTCTCGTGGCGGTCCACCGGGATGCCGCGCCCGTTGTCCGTGATCGTTACCTGGCCGTCCGCGTGGATCAGCACGTCGATGTGGTCGCAGAACCCGGCCATCGCCTCGTCGACGGCGTTGTCGACGATCTCGTAGACGAGGTGATGCAGCCCGCGCTGGTCGGTCGAGCCGATGTACATGCCCGGCCGGCGGCGCACGGCCTCGAGCCCCTCGAGCACCTGGATGTTCGCCGCGGTGTATTGCGCCGCCGGAGCGGTCCCGCGCGCCGTACGGCGTGCCGTTGTGGTCAAGGCGTCCTCGCTCATCACGTCACGCGCCACTGCTCACCGCGTCGGCGTGCCCCGAGCGCGGCGCCTCGTGTGCGGCTGCTCGGGCCTGACTGCCCGCCACGGCCCTACTCCCCGCACGGCAGGGCGCTCGCTGCCTGTGGCGGCGGAAACTGTTCGACGATGCGCACAGTTTACCACGTCTGGCGGTAGCCGAAACGCCCCGGCCTGCGACCCCGCTCGCCCGCCCCCGCGCGCATGCACCGGTATCATCCGCGCATGCCCGAGGTCACGCTCACCCCGATCGGCGCCGTCGAGGGTGCTGGGGACGACATCGCCCGCCAGGACTGGTCACGCGTCCGCAGCGCCGTCCGGCTGCGCCCGGAGCTCGCCGGCGCGCTGCTCGGCCTCGACGGCTACTCGCACGTGATCGTGGTCGCCTGGCTCCACCGCATCCCCCACGAGCTGCGCGAGCGTCGGCAGGCGTACCCCGCCGGCGACGAGCGGCTGCCGCTGCAGGGCGCGTTCGCGCTGCGCGGCGGCACGCGCCCCAACCCGCTCGCCGTCACCGTCTGCCGCCTGCTCGCCGTCGAGGGCGCGCTGCTGCGCCTCGAGGGCCTCGACCTCGTCGACGGCACGCGTGTGCTCGACGTGAAGCCGTACGTGCCGCATTACGACGCCGTGCCGAAGGCGTCGATCCCGCGCTGGGCCCGCGGCTAGTGTCTCGGCGGTCCTAGGCGCCGGCCCGCCCGAACGGGTCACCCGCCACGGACTTCGTATGCAGCACCACGACTCAGTTGCCGCCTTGCCGCACCCGCGTCGAGGCGTCGTTCGCCTCGAGCGTCAGCGCTTGGCCGTCGACTTCCAGCTCCTCGTGCACGTGGTGGGCGATCACCACTGTGTCGGCCGCCGGTGTCAGCACCGTCACATCGCTGAACTCGTAACGCTTTAGGGTCCAGCCGCCCGCCTGCAGCATCGGACCGATCGTCTGCCTGCTCACCTCCGTCACGCCCTGCGCGTCCGTGACGAGTGAGCGCTCAGCGGTCAGCCGCGAAGCGACGGCGGAGTCCTTGCTGACGATCGAGTCCCAGAACGCGCGCTCCAGCCTGAGGAGGTCCTGCTCGATGGTGGTCGTCAGCAAGACCCTCTTTTCCACCCTCCGACGATACGCCTCCCCGCCCGCTGGGCGCGGGCGCAGTCGCGCGCGCGAGCGTGCGGTCCGTGCCCACATGTCGTCCCGAGCGCGGGGCCATCGTCCCTGCGTGCGCTTCGCCCTGGGGCCGACGATGGCCGCCATCTCGCAGGCGGCAGGCGGAGGTGTCGCACCGTGGACTGGGATCTCGGTCCGCAGGGGCTCGGGGTGCTCGCGGCGATGGCGTTGGGCTTCCGGGTCGGCACGCAGCTCGTGGTGAACTGGCGCAGGCCGCGCTGGGCCTGGCTCATTGCGGCCGCCGCGTACTTCCTCGGCGGCCTGTTCATCAGCGAGGCCTGGTTCGGCTGGGCGACTGAGGAGGACCTGCAGCCGAACGTCGACGGCCTGTTGTTCGACGAGGTGCTGCTGATCGCGACCTTCCCCGGCATCGCGGTGCTGCTGCTCGTGCGCTACCTCCGGCGCCGTCGCGCGCGCAGCCGCTGACCCCGGTGCGCTTGCCGCGCGCACACCGCGCGCCGAGACTGGGCGCGTGGACCTCGCCATCATCGGCCTCGCGCGCTCGGGTAAGGCGTCGTTCTTCAACGCCGTCACACGTGGCCGGGCGCAGGTCGGCGCGTTCAGCGCGCAGACCGAGCCCAACATCGGCGTCGCCCACGTCCCCGACCCGCGCGTCGACGCGCTTGCGCGCCTCTACACCCCCAAGAAGACGACGTACGCGGAGGTGCGCTGGGTCGACTACCCCGGCGGCGGCTTCGGGCCGGAGGGCCCGGGCGCGCGCTTCGTCGCCGAGATCGCTGGCCTCGACGCGCTGGTGCACGTCGTGCGCGCCTTCGCTGATGAGGCCGTCCCCCACCCGCTCGGCACCGTCGATCCCGCCCGCGACATCGAGTCGCTTGACCTCGAGCTCACGTTCGCTGACCTCGCGCTGATCGAGCGCCGGCTCGGGCGCATCGACGCCGAGCTGCGTTCCGTGAAGGCGGCCGAACGCGCGCGTCTCGACGCCGACCGCGCGCTGCTCGTGCGCCTGCAGGGCGAGCTCGAGGCTGGCCGCGCCGTGCGCGCGGTGGCGCTGGACGACGCCGCGCGCAAGCAACTCGCGACCTACCAGTTCGTCACGCGCCTGCCCGTGCTACTCGTCGTGAACATCGACGAGGACCAGCTCGCCGCCGCCGCCGCGATCGAGGCCGAGTACGCCGCACGCTGCGGCGGGCCCGGCGTCGCCGTCGCCGCGCTCTGCGCGAAGCTCGAGGCCGAGCTCGCGCTGCTCGACGCCGCCGACGCGGCCGAGTTCCGCCGCGACCTGGGCCTGCCGCCCGAGTCACCCCTTGACCGCGCGATCCGGGCAGCCTACGCGCTGCTTGGGCTGCACTCCTTCCTGACCGCCGGCGAGGACGAGTGCCGCGCGTGGCCCGTGCGCCGCGGCGCGACCGCTCCCGAGGCCGCCGGTCGCATCCACTCCGACCTCGAGCGCGGCTTCATCCGCGCTGAGGTCGCCGCCTGGGACGAGCTCGTCACCGCCGGCTCCATCCCGGAGCTCAAGAAGCGTGGCCGCCTGCGCACGGAGGGGAAGGGCTACGTCGTCCAGGATGGCGACGTGCTGAACATCCTCTTCAACCTCTAGGGAAGGCCCACCCACTCACCTTCGGAACGAGGCTCCGCTCCCGGCCCCGGCAGTCGGCGGTGCGTCAGGTTTCGCCATCAGTGAAGCGCTGGCTCAGGGATCTGGTTGGTGATCGGCAGTGCCCCGGGGAGCGCGAGGGGCGTAGCCCCTCGCAGGAACGAAGGGCGGGTGGGCGAGTCCCCGGCCCGAAGGGCCGTCATCAGCTCCCGCAGCCTGCCGCGACGAAGCGCTGGGCCTGTAGTTCAACCGGAGGCCGGCCTCAGCGCCCAGCACGCTCCGTGCGGTCGCCGAGGGGTAGCAGCCGCGGCATACTAGCCCATGCCCGTCACGCCGAGTGGCTAGGTGTAGTGACCACGAACCTGTGAGAGCCGACTGACCGGCGGGAGGCCACCGAGCGAGCCATGGGGCTTGCGTCAGTTGTACTACCGCAGCCAGCCGGCGAGGGCACGAGCGCGATGGGCGCTGGTGGGGTAGGCGAAGGCGTAGGCCTACGTGCGGAGCAGCACCTGGATGAAGCGTTCGGCCTTGCCGTTAGTGCGCGGCGTGTAGGGGCGGGTGCGCAGGTGACGCAGACCAAACGCGGCGCAGGATGCTCGCCAGGCTCCGAACAAGTACACAGGCCCGTTGTCCGTCATCACCGCCTCCACCTCGACACCTTGCTCGCCGTACCAGACGCAGGCCCGCTCGAGGAAGGCGACGGCGTCCACCGCGCGGTCGGTGCGCAGGACGTTGGC
>VGPB01000077.1 GCA_016875695.1 Chloroflexota bacterium
GGGCGCTCCGCATGGCGACCACGCTCGCGTTCGAGGGGCAGCGCAAGCCGTGACCGGCGACCGCGGCGCCGAGCAGCGCCCGCGCGGAGAGGGCGCGCGCGGTGCGCGGCCGTACGCGATCCGCCTCGACGCCGAAGCCTGCGGCGCGTTGCTCGGCGCGCTCACGTGGGCGCTCGGCGCGCTCGCGATCCTGCGCGACCGTGGCCACGCGATGGGCGACGAGCGCGGTCACGAGTACCACAACCGCCTCGCGCCCGCGCTCGAGCGGCTGATCACGGAGGTCGGCGGCGTGCGCACCGCCGCCGGCGACGACCCCGCGCGCGAGGTGATCGTCGAGGCGGCCTACACACAGCTGCGCGAGGCGTTCGAGGCCTGGATCCAGCTCACCGCGGCCGACACCGCCGCCGTCGCCATCGCGCAGCACCTCGAGGAGCTCGAAGTGCACGACGCGGACGAGGAGCCGTAGGCACGGGTGCACTCTCGAGCCGTGTCCGCGAGACCGCTCCGATTGGACGACGCCACCCATGCCAACGCAGCGATCGCGGGCGCTGCGGCGCTCCGCGGCAACCAGGCGCGCCCGGCGCATGCGAGAAGCGCGAGGGGCGAAGCCCCCCGCAAGAAGGGCGGGCGGGCGGGTCCCCTGGCCCGGAGGGCCGTCCTCAGCTCAGAGGTACCGACGCAGCGCGGGAAGAGCCTAGTACCCACGGTACCGCGACGCCAGCGGCAGGCGGCGATCGCGGCCGAAGGCACGAGGCGTGATCTTCACGCCCGGGGGCGACTGGCGGCGCTTGTACTCGTTGCGGTTGATCATGTCGATCACGCGGCGCGCGAGCGCGGGGTCGGCGCCAGCAGCGACTATCGATTCGAGCGGCGCGTCGTCCTCGACGTACGCCTCGATGATCGGGTCGAGCTGCTCGTATGGCGGCAGCGAGTCCGTGTCCAGCTGGCCGGGGCGCAGCTCGGCGCTCGGGGGCTTCGTCAGCGACGCCTCCGGGATCACCGCGCCGAGCGTGTTGCGGTAGCGCGCGAGCCGGTACACGAGCGTCTTCGGCACGTCCTTGATCACCGCGAAGCCGCCGACCATGTCGCCGTACAGCGTCGCGTAGCCGCACGCGTACTCCGACTTGTTGCCGGTGGTCAGCACCATCGCGCCGCTCTTGTTGGAAAGCGCCATCATCAGCAGGCCGCGGATGCGCGCCTGCACGTTCTCCTCCGCCGCGCCCGGGGCGGTGCCCGCGAACTCGCGCGCGAGCGTGTCGAGCGCGGCCTCGTGCAGCGGCTCGATCGGCAGCGCGACGAGCGCGATGCCGAGCCGCTGCGCAAGCTCTTGCGCGTCGGCGATCGAGCCCTCGGACGAGTAGCGCGACGGCAGCGAGACGCCGCGCACGTGCTCCGCGCCGAGCGCGTCGACGGCGACCGTGCCGACGAGCGCGGAGTCGATACCGCCCGAGAGCGCGACGAGCACGTTCACGAAGCCGGTCTTACGCACGTAATCGCGCGTGCCGGCAACCAGCGCGCGATACGCCTCGGCGATCGAGTCGGGCTCGTCGGCGCGCGCAGGCGGCAGCGGCGGGCGCGCGCCGACGAGCGGCGGCGACACGACGAGCGGCGTGCGCAGTGGCTGCGCCCCGCGCTCGCGCCGCAGCAGCGGGCTGTGCAGCTGGCGCTGCACGATGCGCGTGACGTCGATGTCCACGAGCACGAGGTCGTCCGCGAACGAGGCGCCGCGCGCGAGCAGCGCGCCGTCCGCGCCGAGCACGAGCGAGTTGCCGTCGAAGACGAGCTCGTCCTGACCGCCGACCTGGTTCACGTACGCGATCGCCACGGTGTTGTCGGCGGCGCGCGTCGCGAGCATGCGCTCGCGGTCGCGCGTCTTGCCGAAGTGGTACGGCGACGCGTTGAGGTTGACGATGACGCTCGCGCCGGCGAGCGCGAGCGCGCGCAGCGGGCCGCCGGGGAACCACACGTCCTCGCAGATCGTCACGCCGACGTGCACGCCGCCGATGCTGAAAAGCGGCGCGTCGGTGCCGGGCTGAAAGTAGCGCAGCTCGTCAAACACGCCGTAGTTCGGCAGCTGGTGCTTGCGGTAGCGCCCTGCCACCCGGCCCTCGTAGAGCATAGCCGCGGCGTTATAGAGCTGGCCGTCGAACTCGAGGCAGCCGACGACAAGCGGCGGCAGCCCGCGCGCGCCCACGGCGAGCGCGTCGAGCGCGGCCTCGGCCTCCGCGATGAAGGGGGCGCGCAGCAACAAGTCCTCCGGCGGGTAGCCGGTGAGCGCGAGCTCCGGGCATGCGACGAGGTCCGCCCCGGCCTCGGCGGCATGGCGCGCCGCGTCGAGGATGAGCGCGCTGTTGCCCGCGAGGTCGCCCACGGTGGTGTTGAGCTGGGCGAGCGCGACGCGCAGAACGGTCATGGGCGGCCCCTGCGAGATAGCGTACGAGATACGCAAACGTTGGCGCAGCGATCGTAGACGGCCCGGCGCGGGGGCGTCAACGCCGCGGCGAGCCCTCATCCCTCGACTCCCCGGAGGGCGCGGGGCCAAGAGCCCCGGAGCCCTCACCCCCCCCCCCCCCCCCCCCCCCCCCCCCCCCCCCCGAACCCCTCTCCCTCAGTGGAGGGCGAGGGGGAGCTGGAGGCCACACCCCGCAACAGTCCACATCGGTCGCAGGCTCGGCCGAGTGATCGCGGTCGACGCGCGCCTCATACTTCGCCTGCAGAGCGGAGGCGGCGGTGGTCGATCGGTTGGCGCTTGGGCGCGCGCTGGGCGAGGCAGGGCCGGCACACGACGCGCTCGGCGCGGACGAGCAGCTGTGGACCGCGTGGGCGGCGGACCCGCTCGTGCTGCTGCCGGCGGGGCTGCTCGCGCTGCTCTACGCGCGCGGGCTGCGGCGCTGGCGCAACGGCCGCGCCGGGGCGCATCGCTGGTGGCAGACGGCGTGCTTCACGCTGGGGCTGGCCACGCTCGTGCTCGCGCTAGTCTCACCGCTCGACCGGCTCGCGGAGCACCACTTCTCCGCGCACATGGTGCAGCACCTGCTGCTGATCGCGGTGAGCGTGCCGCTGCTGCTGCTGGGCGCGCCCACGACGCCGGTGCTGCGCGGGCTGCCGCGCTGGGCGCGGCGGCTGGCGGCTCGGCCGCTCGCACCGCACGGGCGGGCGTCGGTGGTATGGCGAGCGCTCACGCAGCCGCTGGTAACGCTCGTCGTTTCGACCGCGGTGCTCGTCGCGTGGCACCTGGTGCCGGGGTGGTATGACGCCGCAGTGCGCCACGACGGCATCCATGCGCTGGAGCACGCGATGTTCGTGGGAACGGCGCTGCTGTTCTGGTGGAACGTGATCGACCCGCGGCCGCTGCACGCGCCGCTCGGCTACCTCGGCCGCATGGCGTACGTACTCGTCGCAGGGACGGCGCAGTCCGTTGTGGCAGCGATGATCGCGCTCGCCGACCACATCCTGTACCCCGTGTACGCGGAGGCGCGGCCGATCTTCGACATCTCGCCGCACGCGGACCAGGAGCTCGGGGGGCTGATCATGTGGATCCCCGGGCAGGCGCTCAACCTGGCCGTGCTCGCCGTGCTGTTCGGCGTGTGGGCCGTGCGCTCGGAGCAGACGCAGCGCGAGGCGGAGCGGCGCGCCGAGGGCGGCGCGACGCCGCCCGCCACGCCTGCGCTCGACTAGGCCGACGAGGCGGACGCTGCGTCGGCGGCGCGCGCCACGGCGGGCGGGCTAGCCGGAGGCGAGCCACTCGCGGTAGCCGCGGATGCTGTCCGCGTCGGCGCTCCAGTACAGCGTCAGCAGCACGATCGTGATCAGGATCGCCAGCGTGAGGCTCGCGGCGAACACCTGCGTCAGCAGGCGGTGGTCGAAGCGCAGGTGCATGAACCAGCCGACCACCACCGCGAACTTGATCGCCGATAGGAACAGTAGCAGCGGGATCTGCAGCGAACCGAGGCCGCTGTAGGAGACCCATAGCTCGACGATGGTGATGAGCGTCAGCCCGGCGCCGATCGCCAGGTACTGCATCGGACTCAGGCCGTGCTGCTGCTCCATAGGCTCCGCGCTGTGCGCCATCGTCGTGCTCCGCTCTCGCTGCTGCGCGAACGCTACGGGATGAGGTAGAGGACCGTGAAGATCACGATCCAGACGATGTCGACGAAGTGCCAGTACAGCCCGGCGATCTCCACGTGCGCCCCGGTGTCGCGGCCGAGCCCGTTGCGGCGGAACGACGCCGCGAGCATCGAGCCGAGATAGAGCACGCCGACGCCGACGTGCGTGCCGTGAAACCCGGTCAGCACGAAGAATGTGGCGCCAAACAGGTTCGTCGTCAGGTTCAGGCCCTCGTGGCCGAACGTGCGGAACTCGTAGACCTGGAAGCCCAGGAACGTGAGCCCGAGCACCATCGTGGCGAGCAGACCGAGCTTCATCATCTTCATGCGCGCGTGCTGCGCGCCGTACACCGCGAGCACCATGGTCACCGAGCTCATCAGCAGCACGAACGTGCTCGTCGAGGTGAGCGGAATGTCCAGGATGCCGTGATGCGACACGCCGTCGATCGTCACGTCGACGGGGAACGGGCCGATGCCGCGCTCGATGACCTGGTGCTTGAAGACCAGGTAGGTCGCGATGAGGGAGCCGAAGAACAGGCATTCGGAGCCGAGGAAGATCCACATGAGGAGCTTCCGGTTCTCGGTCCCGGTGGAGGTCGTGTGCCCGCCGCCGTGGGCGACTGCGGGTGCGTGTGCCATCGGGCGCTCCTGCCTCGCTGTAGCCGGTGGGCTCGCTAGTCGGTGGGCTCGAGGGCCCAGCCCCAGACGCCGTAGTACGCGATGACGCCGCCGAGCGCGCTCACCGCGAGGTGAGAAAGCGCGCCGACACCGAGCAGCGTGATGCCGATGGCAATGAGGATCGGGTAGTACGACGGCGGCGGCATGTGGATGTGCTCGCCGGTCACCTCGGGCGGCGCGATCCCGTGATCGCGGTCGTACCACAGCGGGTCACGCGCGCGCACCGTGTAGATCGCGTCGAAGTCGTGCTCGGGCGGCGGCGAGCTCGTGCCCCACTCGAGCGTCGGCGCGTTCCAGGGATTGGCCTCGGCGGTCGGCTCCTGGCGCACGGAGCGGAAGAAGTTCACGAGGAAGATCAGCAGCGACACCGCGATCACGTACGACCCGATGGTCGCGAACATGTTCCAGAAGCCCCAGTCGAGGCCGTCATCGTACGTGTAGATGCGCCGCGGCATGCCGGCGATGCCGAGGAAGTGCATCGGGAAGAACGTCATGTTCATGCCGATGAACAGCAGCCAGAAATGCCAGCGCCCCAGCGCCTCGCTGAGGAACCGCCCGGTCATCTTCGGGAACCAGTAGTAGATGCCGGCGAAGATGCCCATGATCGCGCCGCCGAAGAGCACGTAGTGCAGGTGCGCGACGACGAAGTACGTGTCCTGGTGCTGCGAGTCGACCGGTGGCGAGGCGTGCATGACGCCGGAGATCCCGCCGATCGTGAACGTCGCGATGAACGCGACCGCGAAGTACATCGCCGTGGTGAAGCGGATGCTGCCGCCGTACAGCGTGGCGAGCCAGTTGAAGACCTTGATACCCGTCGGGACGCCGATGATCATCGTGTTCACCGCGAACACCGCGCGCGGCACGGAGCCCATGCCCGTGGTGAACATGTGATGGCTCCACACGACCCAGCTCAGCACCGCTATGGCGATGCCGGAGAACACGACCGCGGGGTAGCCGAACAGCGGCTTGCGCGAGAACGTGGGCAACACCTCGGAGACGATGCCCATCGCCGGCAGGATCAGGATGTACACCTCGGGGTGGCCGAACACCCAGAAGATGTGCTGCCAGAGCAGCGGGTCGCCGCCCTCCGTGGCGATGAAGAAGTGCGTCCCGAACTGGCGGTCGAACAGCAGCTGGATGAGGCCCACGGTGAGCGGCGGCAGCGCCAGAATCAGCAGCACGGAGATGACGAACGTCATCCACACGAACACCGGCATGCGCATCATCGTCATGCCGGGCGCGCGCAGGTTGATGATTGTCACCGCGAAGTTCAGCGCCGCCATCAGCGACGACAGGCCGAGCGTGAGCAGCCCGACGACGTAGAAGTCGATGCCCGAGCCGTCGCTGTAGGGGCGCTCAGAGAGCGGCGCGTAGTTGAACCAGCCGCCACCCGGCGCCTCGAAGAAGAAGCTGAGGCTGAGGATCGACGCCCCGCCGAGGAACGTCCAGTACGACAACGCGTTGAGGCGCGGGAACGCCACGTCGCGCGCGCCGATCATCAGCGGGATCATGTAGTTGAAGAAGCCGGCGCCCATCGGCATGATCGCGAGGAAGATCATCGTCAGCGCGTGCATGGTGAAGAGCTGGCTGAAGCGGTCGGACTCGATCACCGTGCCGTTCGGCACGGCGAGCTGCGTGCGCATGAGCAGCGCGAGCAGGCCGCCCCACAGGAAGAACGAGAAGCCCGACACGCCGTAAAGCACGCCGATGCGCTTGTGATCGACGGTGGTGATCCACGACCAAACGCCTGTGTGCGTCGGCTGGGCCAGCGTGCCGGCTACTGTCGCCATCGCGAAGCCTCCGTCTGGAACGCGCCGGGCGCGGCCCACTCGCTGCCGCTAGAGATCGCACGCCACTCGCTCGCTGCGCGGGAGCGCAGCTGCCTGGCGCTCACTTCAGGCTCTGCAGGTAGCCGATGATCACGTCGATCTGCTCGTCCGTCAGCGTGCCGCCGGCCGACTGCGCCATCGGCGGCATCTTCGAGCCCGGCTTCACGGCAGACGAGTTCGCGATCCAGCGCCTGAGCTCTGCCGGCGTGTTCTCCAGCATGCCGGAGCCGATCGTGGTCCGCGAGCCGACGTGCGTCAGGTTGGGCCCCGCGATGCCCGCCGCGTTCGTGCCGCGCACCGTGTGGCAGCCGAGGCACGGGGCCGCGAGGAACGCCTCCTCCGCGGTGCGCGAGACCGACGACACGCGCGGCGCCGCCTGCTCGCGCGCCCAGCGCTCGAAGTCCTCCGCCGTGTGCACGAACACGCGGAAGCGCATGTTCGCGTGCGACGTGCCGCAGAACTCGACGCACTGGCCGAGGTACGGCTCCGGCCGCGCGTTCAGCGCGCTGAACGCCATGCGGTTGTCGCGGCCGGGCACCATGTCGACCTTGCCCGCGAGCTGCGGCACCCAGAACGAGTGAATGACGTCCACGCTGCGCAGCGCATAGTCGACAACGCGGCCCTCGGGGATGTGCAGCTCGTTGGCCGTCACGATGTCGAGCTCCGGGTAGCGGAACTCGAACCACCACTGGTGGCCGATCACCTCCACCTTGAGCGCGTCCGCCGGCGGCTCCTCGTCGAGCTTGAAGAGGCTGTCGAGGGTGGGCACCATCATCACCAGCACGATCACCACGGGAATGATCGTCCACACGACCTCGAACTTGGTGTTGCCGTGGATCTGGCGCGCCTCGCGGCCCGGCCGCTCGCGGTACATCAGCGACAGGACGATCGTCGCCGCCATGATCGCGACGAACACGATCCCCGCCAGCCAGATGATCACCCAGTAGGGCTTCCAGACTTCCTTGTTCCAGCTGCCCTCGATCTCGGACGTGCTCATCGGCGCGTCGCAGCCGAGCAGCGCGACAGCCAGCACGACCAGCGCCAGAGGGACGAGCCCGCGCCGCAGCGCCCTGATCCGGGGCCGGCCGGGCGTTCGACGCGGTGCCGCTACCCTAGCCCGCACGCCCGTCCCCTCCCACGCGCCCGCAACCGTCCCGACACGCGCCGCGACGCTCGCACGCCAGTCCCAACCGCCCGTACCAGTACCATCGGCCACCCCCACGGTCAACCGGCGAGGCGCGGCGGCGGCGAACGGCGCCGCGTCGTACACCGCGCTCGCACTCGCGTACACTGCGTGCGATGTGCAGCGCGGGAGCGGGATAGCGTTCTGGCAACGCCAGACACCGATGCTGGGCCCCTCGTGAGCCGCCGCTTTGTGGTGGCCGGCATCGCCGCCGCCTTCGCGCTTGCGCTCGTGCTCGTCGGCGTGCTCGCCGCAGGGCTGCGCCGCGCCGGCAACCCCGCCGCACCGGCCGCGCCGACGCCCGCCCCAGCCTCGGTGAGCGCGGCCGCCGCGGTGACGCTGACCACCTTCGCGGGCGAGCGCTTCCGGCTCGGCGACCACGCGGAAGGGCCCGTGTTCGTGTACTTCTGGGCGTCCTGGTGCGAGCCCTGCAAGGCCGAGGCGCAGCTGATCCAGCGCCTCGCCCCGGAATATGTCGCGCAGGGGCACACGTTCGTCGGCGTGAACATCTGGGACGGCGAGGCGGACGCGCGCGCCTTCGTGCAGCGCTACGGCCTCACCTTCCCCGTCGTCCGCGATGCCGACGGCGCGTTCTACCTCGCGCTGGGCGTCGAGCGCCTGCCGATGGCGTTCTTCCTGCGCCCCGGCCTCGAAATCCAGCGGCGCGTGCTGGGCGAGCTGCGCGAGCCTGCGTTGCGCGAGGCGCTGGCGGCGATCGGCGGCGGCTCGTGAGCGCGCGCGCGCGGCGCGGCG
>VGPB01000078.1 GCA_016875695.1 Chloroflexota bacterium
CTAGTTCGCCATCCCCGGCGCGGCCCAGCGCTCCAGCGCCGCTTCGGCCGCGCCCGCGTACGCGTGCTTCACCGCGTGGCGCAGCAGTGGCATCGCCAGCTCCAGCCGCCGCCCGGCGTCGAGCGTCTCCAGCACCTGCTGCGCCTCGTCGCGCTCCGCGTCGGCGAGCGCCCCGATGCGATCCGCGATCGCGCCGGCGCCCGCCGGCAGCTGCGGGTCGCGCTCGTACTCGCCGTTCGCGGTCGCGCGCAGCCGCCGCAGCAGCGCCAGCTCCGTCCTCGCCTGCTCGAGCAGCGCCTCGTCCGCCGCGCCCGCGTCCGCCAGCCACTCCACGTCCGCCCACGGGTACGGGCGGTCATCGTGTAGCGCGACGATGTGGAAGCGCCGCACGCCGACGGCCCGCACATGGATGCGCTCGCCGCTGCCCGGCAGCACCGACGTGATGCGCGCGCTCGTGCCGACCTCGAACGGCACCGCCGGGCCGCCGACCTCCTCGCCCTCGCGGATCAGCACCACGCCGAAGGGCGTCGCATGCTCAAGGCATTCCGCGACGAGTTGCCGGTAGCGCGGCTCGAAGACCTGCAGATGGATCGGCATCGCCGGGAACAGCACCGTGTGCAACGGGAACAGCCGCAGCTCCATCACCACCCCCGCCACAGCAGCGCCAGCACGAGCGCCGCCGTCACCGCGAGCGTCCCGAGCGCGCCCGCCATCACCAGCCGCGCCCGCAGCGGCGCCTCCACTGTGCGACCGTCCACGCGGCGGCCGTCCCACCCGCCGTCGATGAGCGCGCACAGCGGCTCCGCCTGCAGCCCCGGGTACGCGCGCGACCCGAACCCGAACGCGCGCGCGTCTTCCAACTCCACCGCCGCCTCGATCCCTGCCGCCTCGATCCCTGCCGCCTCGATCCCTGCCGCCTCGAGCAGCGCGCGCCAGCGTGCCGCCGTCTCGTCGCTCGCCGCGACCGCGAAGCGCTGCAACCCCACATGCCGGGATACGCGCGTCATCGTCCCGGCTCGATCCTGGCACCGTGCACCGCGCGCCTCGCCGCGCTCGGAAGGCGGGCAGCGCGGGGGGCGCGGCCGCTCGTACGGCGCAGGGCCGCGTGGGCGGGTTCCGCAGTCCGCTACGCCGGTTGCGGCACCGCCACGCGCACGAACGCCGGCGCCGTGGCGCCACCATCGTCGAGCGGCAGCATGCGCAACGCGGCCCCGCCGGCGTAGTACTGCGGCACGAACACCGAGCCCGCTGCCACGCCGTCGTCCACGCGCACCGCGATGCGTACCTCGGCCCCGCCCGCCGACAGCACCACCGCGTCGCCCGTGCGCAGGTCCAGGCGCTCCGCGTCCGCGGGATGCATCACCACCGCTTCTTCGCGGTGCAGCTTGTCTGCCTCCGCCGAGCGGATCGACGCGCCATCCCACGACGTGTAGAGCGTGCGCCCGACGGTGAGGCGCAGCCCCTCGCCCGGCTGCGCTTCCCCCTCGTCGCGGCGCGCCTCCCGCTCCCCCTCGCTCCGCAAGGGGAAAGGGGGCCGAGGGGTGAGGGTCTCCGCCGCCAGCGCCCGTGTGCGCCCCGACTGCAGCGCGCCGTACTCGACGTAGCCCGGCACGCGCGTGCGCGCCTCCGCCATCACCTCGGCCGCCCCCGCGTACGCGAACGGCGCGCCGAGCGCGCTCGCCAGCGCGCCGAGCACGCCGAGCCCGCTGCGCGCCTCGCGCAGCGGCGCGCCCGCCGGCCGCTGCCGCACGACGCGCCGGTCCGCCGTCGTGATCGTCCCGTCCTCCGTGAAGAACGGCCCCTCTGCGAGCACCACGTGCGCGCGCTCCGCGGTCGTCGAGCGCACCGCGTCGATCACGACGAGCGCATCGAGTCCGTCGAGCGCCGCCTCGATTGCGCTCGTCCCGCCCGCGTTGAGCAGCGGGTTTTCGGCGTGGATCAGCAGCCCGCGGATGCGCCCCGCGCGCGCGCCCTCGATGATCCCCGCGAAGTCGAGTCCCCCCTCGCCCGGCCTGATGCCCATGTCGCTCACGCCGTTGACGTTTGCGTCGGTCGGCAGGTAGTGCAGCGCCTGCGCGGCGACGCCGCCGCGCATCGCGATGGCGACGGCCGCGCACGCGCGCGCCTGCGCCTCCGCGTCCGTCACGCCCAGCGGGTGCGGCGCGAACACCACCGCCACGCGCTGCTCGCCATCGGCGCGCGCCGCCTGCAGTGCCGCGTGCAATTCTGGCCCCGCGAGCGCGTGCACCGCCGCCGCCTCGCCGCCCGGCGCCGGCCGCACCCATTCCGTCGCGAACGGCACGAGCTCGCCCCAGCGCGCGCTCACCAGGATCAGCCGCGCACCCCGTCGCACCACCGCATCCTTCACGCGCAGCGCCGCCACCGGGTGCGATTCCTCGAGGTCGCCCGCGACCACCACGATCACGTCCGCCTGCGCCAGGTCCGTCAGGCTCGACGGCAGCCGCTCGACGCCCAGCGTCTCGCGCAGCGCGGCCGTCACCGCGCGGTGGAGTGCGCCCTGCGCGAAGTCTACGTGCGGCGTCCCGATCACCTCGCG
This sequence comes from Chloroflexota bacterium, assembly GCA_016875695.1. Lineage (GTDB taxonomy): Bacteria > Chloroflexota > Dehalococcoidia > UBA2979 > UBA2979 > SHYP01. The sequence continues at coordinate 2,558 of VGPB01000078.1, forward strand.
CGCGAGCTGCGCGAGCACGTACGCCTCCTCGTTCGTCGCCAGCGGCGAGCCGAGCACTGCGATCGCGCCGCCCCCGTGCGCGCTGCGCATGTCGTCCAGCGCCCGCGCGGCCTCGGCGACCGCGTCGTCGAAGCTCGCCGGCAGCAGCCGCTCGCCGCGGCGCACCAGCGAGCGGCTCAGCCGCTCGCGGTCGCTCACCGCGTCGTAGTGGAAGCGCCCGCGCACGCAGATCTGGTCGTTCGAGACCGAGTTCAGGCGGTCCGGCCGCACGATCACCGGCCGCACGCCCGCCATCCCCGCCGCGCTCGTTGTGCCGTACGAGATCGTGCACCCGACGGCGCAACTATTGCACGCGGAGTTCGTCCACTCCTCGGCGAGCGCCACCCACTTGTTCGGCTGTTCCATCAGCGTCGCCGTCGGGCACACGTCGATGCACGCGCCGCAGAAGTCGCAGTTCGACTCGTGCACCGGCCCGCCCGTGCCGAACGCGATCGCCGTGCGCGACCCCTTGCCCGCGAGCGTGATCGCGCCCGTGTGCCGCAGGTCGGCGCATGCGCGCACGCAACGCGTGCAGATGATGCACATCTGCGGATCGAACTCCAGGAACGGGTTCGCGCGGTCCGGCTCTGGCGCCGGCGACTCGTAGTATGAGCGGTCCTCGCCCACCCACGGCTCCTCGAACTCGCCCATGTCGATGAGCTCCGTCGAGGTTTGCAGCTCGCAGCGGTAGTTCTTAGAGCACGTCAGGCAGCGGTGCGTCACCACGTCGTCGCGCAGGCAGATCTCGCCCGGCTGGCAGTGTACACGGCGGTGGCACGTCAGGCAGCGGTCCGGATGGTTCGCCATGATCAGCGACATCACGCCCTGCCGCGCGCGCTTCACCTCGGGCGTCTCGGTGCGCACCACCATCCCCGGTGCCACTTGCGCCGTGCACGACAGCTGGATCGGCGTCGGCCGCGCCCCCTCGATCTCCACGAGGCACGTGCGGCAGCCCGCGTACGGGTCCAGTCCGTCGATGTAGCACAGGTTCGTGATGCGCACGCCCTGCTCCTTGATCACCTCCACCAGCCGGCGGCCGTCCTGCGCCTCCACCGCCACGCCGTTGATCGTGATCATCGCCACGCCGGGCTCCCCGCTAGCGCGCCGCGACGCAGCGCGCGCGTCCGTCTGCTACTGATCGCTTCGGCTCGGCAGGTGCTGGGGCCCGAACGGCCCGTCCACGCCCTGCACCGGCACGCGGCTGCGCGCCGTCGGCATCTCCGTCGGCAGCGGCTGCCGTGCCTGCTCCTGCCCGTTCGGGTACCGCCCATCCGTGCGCTGCAGGTACGCCTGCGCCTCCCGCGTCAGCGCCTCGCGATCGCGATACATGTGCTCGAACACGTACACCGCGTCGTCGTAGCGCCCGCCCGCCTGGATCGCCTGGTACGGACACGCCTCCGTGCATAGCCCGCAGTACATGCAGATGCGGAAGTCGATCTCGTACCGGTCGATGCTCAGCGTGCCGTCCGCACGCGGCGACGTCTGCACCAGGATGCAACCGTCCGGGCACGCCTGCGCGCATGTCGAGCAGCCCGTGCAGCGCTCCTCGAACCACAGCAGGTTCGTGCGCGCGCGCACCGGTACTCGGCGCGCCTCCTCCGGGTAGCTCACCGTCACCGGCGGCTTGAAGATGTGCTTGAACGTAACGAGCAGCCCGCGCGCGATGCCGATGCCGTACGCCACGCCGCCTCCGCCCCGCGTTCCGCCCGGGCACCCGCGTCTCGTCGTTGCCGAGCATAGTCGCGCCGCCGCCAACGGGCACCGTCCGGGACGCCGGCCGCATCCGGGGGAATGGTAGCACAGCGCACCCGGCGGACCCCGGCTACCCCTCGTAGCGCCCGAAGTTCTGCGCGAGCTCCACGCCGGCGGCAGCCGCCCGCCTCAGGCACCGGGTCCGGGTAATGCGTCACCAGCACGCGTGTCGCTGCGGGCAGCCGCGCGCGCAGCGCCGCAGATCGTTCCACTCGAAGTGCCCGCTCGCGCGGTCCGTGGCGCATTCCGCGATGAGCAGCCCGGCGCCCGCAACCAGCCGATCCACCGCCGCGCAGTCGCGCGTGTCGCCCGTGTACGCTAGCACCGCGCCGCCCGCCGCGCGCACGCGGTAGTCGAGCGCCACCAGCTCCGCGTCGTGCTCCAGCTTCACGCACTCGACGCGCCACGGGCCTCGCTCGAGCGCGTCGCCGTCGTGCAGTTCGTGCCAATCGAGCGCAGCGTCGCCACGCTCCGGCAGCCGCGTCGAAGTGCCGACGATGGCCCGCAGCCGCTCGTACATGCCGGGCGGCGCGCCGACCAGCGGCGGCGCACTCCGCTCCGCGTGTGTCCGCTTCATGTCGAGCAGCAGCAGGTCCATCCCGCCGATGTGGTCCGAGTGCGCATGCGTCAGCAGCACCAGCTCGATCGCGCTGGACGCCACGCCGAGCTTGAACAGGTGTACGAGCGTCTGCGGCGGGCAGTCGAGCAGCACCTGCCCGTCGACGAGGAACCCGCTCCAGTACCGCCCATGCAAGTATGCGCTCCCCCGATCCCAGGCAGTCGACGCGCATCGCCCGCTACGCTCCTCTCGCCCCGCAGGGGAGAGGGGGCCGGGGGGTGAGGGTGCCCCCAGCTCGCCGTAGAACGCGTCGAGTCGCGCCACCGCCGCGCTCCAGTCGTAGCGCGCGCACACCCGCGCGCGCCCCGCCGCGCCCAGCCGCGCCGGGAGCGCGTCGTTCTCGAGCGCCCGCACCAGCTGCTCGGGGAAGCGCTCCGCCGTGTCGCCGAGTAGCAGGTCGCGTTCCGGTGCCACCTCCAGGCCCTCCGCCCCCACCGTCGTCGAGACCACCGCCTTGCCCAGCGCCATCGCCTCTAGCACCTTCAGCCGCGTCCCGCCCCCCCGAGCGCAGCGGCGCGATGATCGCGCGCGCACGCCGCAGCTCTGGCCGCAGGTCCGGCACCGCCCCCGCGAAGCGCATCGCCGTGCTCTCCAACGCGCGCACGAGCTCCGGCGGCGAATAGCCGACCACCGCCAGGCGTGCGTCCGGCCGCGCGCACCGCACCAGCGGGAACACCTCGCGCAGGAAGTACTGCAGCGCTTCCTGGTTCGGGTAGTAATGGTTCGAGCCCGAGAACGCGATCAGCCCTGGCTCGCCGAGCTCGCCGCCGCCGCCCGGCGCGGACTGCTCCGTGTCCACCGCGTTAGGCACCACCGCGACGCGTGCAGCCGGCGCCGCCCCGCGCACGAACGTCGCGTCTCGCTCCGACGTCACCACCACGCCCGCGGCGCGCCGCCACGCCGCCTGCTCTTCGCGCCGCAGCTTCACGTACTCGAGGTAGTTGTGCACCCCGCGCAGCCCGCGCTCGCCCGACTCGTACATCCGCCGCCGCAGCTCGTACTCGATGTTGTGCTCGTCGAGCACCACCGTCGCCCCGGGCGGAAAGCGGTAGTACGCTATCATCGCGAACTCGACCTGGATCACGTCTACGCGACCGCGCGCGTCATGCGGTCGAGTGCTCCCTGCAGCGCCGGGTGCACATGCGTCGCACGCTCGAACGACCACGTGGACGCGCCGGCCGTACGCGCTCGTCGCCGCGAGCTGCACGTCGATCCACTGTGTCTGGTCCGGGGATAGCAACGCCAGCAGCGCCACCTCGTAGCGCCGCGCCAGGCGCTGCATCAACCCGTGCATGCGTGCCGCGCCGCCCCACATCAGCGGGCTCGCCAGCGCAGGCGCCACGAACAGGATGCGCGCGCCGCTCGCTCGCTCAGCCGCCCCGCGCGCCTCGCGTGCGCTCCGCTGGCTCCTCGCTCACGCCCAGCAGCCGCCGCGCCGCGTCCAGCGTATCCGGCGTGTCGAGGTCCAGGCGCACCACCGGCTCGCTGTCCATCGTCAGCAGCTGCGGCGGGTGCGCTGCCAGCACGCCGCGCAGCCCCTGCGCCGCTTCGCTTGCGTTCGCCAGCTCCGCGAGCAGCGCCCCGCGCAGCACCACCGGGTGTCCGCGCGCGCCGCGGTACGAAGGCTGCACCGCGTCTGCGCCGCTCGCGCGCAGCTCCGTGACCAGCGCATCGACGATGCCCGCGCGTGTCGGCTGGTCGACGTTCACGACCAGCACCGCCTCCGGCGCCGGCCGCCCCCCCTCGCCCAGCGCGCGCGCGCCCGCCGCCAGTGACGTCGCGCGGCCCTGCGGCCAGCGCGCGTTGAACACGCAGTAGCGCGCGCCGTCGCCCAGTTCGCGCCGCACCGCCTCGGCGCGCGCCCCGAGCACTACGACGATGTCGTCCACGCACGAGCGCATCAGCTCGTCGAGCTCCCAGCCGAGCAGCGTCTGGCCGCCCCACGGGAGGAGCGGCTTCGCGCGCCCCATGCGCCGCGACGCGCCGGCCGCAAGGATGATCGTCGCGACCGTCATCCGCCGCGCGCCTGTGGCTCGCCTGCCTCGCCCCCTTCACCGGGGCGCTGCTGCCGCCACGTCGCGATCGCCTGGCGCACCGCCGACGCCGCCAGCACCGAGCAGTGCACCTTCGACCGCGGCAGCCCGCCCACCGCCTCCGCGTAGCGCTCGCGTGGCAGCGCCTCGGCCTCTTCGAGTGGCAGCCCCACCAGCAGCTCGGTCGCCGCCGACGACGTCGCGATCGACGCCGGGCAGCCCGAGCTCAGGAACGACGCGCCCGCCACGCGGCCGTCGTCGATGCGCAGGTACAGTCGCAGCGAGTCGCCGCACACGGGATTCGTGACGTACGCCTCGGCGTCCGCGTTCTCCATCGCGCCCGCATTCCGCGGGTGCTCGAAGTGGTCGATGAGCGTTGTGCTGTAGTAGTCGGAGACCATCGCTAGCTCGTCGCCGCCGCGGACTCGAGCTCAGCCGTCACCTCGCGGAAGCGGCGGATCTCCTCGATGATGCGCTCCGCCTGTGGCATGCCCTCGAGGTTCAGCCCGCCGCTCGCAGCGAGGAACTCCACACCGACCACGGCGCCCGCTTCGTCCCGACGCAAGATGCGTCGCTCGTCAAGCCTTGCGCCGTAGACCTTGCCCTCTGGAAACGTGAACTCGGCATAGATCAGGTCAGCTTGCGAGTCATACCACACCAGCACGTGCACGCCTCCGCGGTTACCGTTCGATGAGCGTCACAACCAGCATGGGGTCGGAGTCCCGTGCCACGAACACTTCGAACACTCGCCCGCCGATGCTCCCATCATAGCGAATGAAGGTTTTCCCTTCCTTGGCGTGGTCGGTGGTGGCAAGAACGGCCGCCACCTCGAGCCATTCGATCGCATTCTGCCCCATGTACTTCCGCGCGCTGTTCGTGAGCTCAAGTTGCACCTACCCCTCGACGCCGAGCGCCGCGAACACCGCCGCGAACTGGTCCGCCGCCCCCGGCTGGTAGTGCGGCTGCGCTTGCACCACCCGCCCGTCCGTGCCGATGACGAACACCGCCCGCTGCGCGCGCCGCGCCTCCTCGTCCGCCACCCCGTACGCCCGCGCCAGCGCCAGCTCCGGGTCACTGCCCAGCGGGAACGGCAGCCCTCCGAGGCGCTCCGCGAACGCCCGGTGCGGCTCCAGCTCGTCCGCCGACACCGCCAGCACGTTCGAGTCCAGCTCCTGCAGCAGCGCATGCTCGTCTCGGAAGCTGCGCAGCTGCGCCGAGCACGTGGGCGTCGCGTCCTCGCTGTAGAACACGAGCACGAGCGGCCCTCGCGCCAGCCGCTCCTCCAGCCGCTGCGGCCCCGCCGTCGTCTCGATCGCGAACGCGGGCGCGCGCTCGCCGGCCTCGACGCTCATCGCGGACCTCCCGCCTCGGCCGCGCCGCCGAGGCAGCGCAGGCCCTCGAGCGGCGCCCCCTTCGCCTGCACTAGCACGCGGATGCGCCCCAGGCCCGCCG
>VGPB01000079.1 GCA_016875695.1 Chloroflexota bacterium
TCACTACACTTCGCATCGGCGTGCCTTCCTCGCTGGCGCGGCAACGCCCGCGGCTTCTTGTCGTCAAGAAGGACAGTGCGCCGCGCTCTCTTGCCGGCGACCGATCCACAACTTCCGGTCATACCTCGTCCGTGCTGGCGTCGGGAGTGAGCGCCGCGATCTCCGCGCTGTTGCTCATCGGGCTATTCATTGCGGCATAGCAGCTCAACCAGCAGAAGCGAGCGCAGACCTTCAGCACGCTCGCCCAGTGGATGGACGAGTATCGGCGCCGCGACTATCTCGAACACGTGACGATTTTCGTCAACTGGGCGCGTCGGTTTGGTGAGCAGGCACCGCTTGAGTACTGCAAGGCGCACGCAGTGCAGGACGCGAGCTTTCTGGAGCTGCACGACTCGCGACGTCAACTGTCACACTTGCTTGCCAGGGTGGCGGCCGCGGGCAAGCTTCGAATCTACAGTGAGAATGCCACTTCCGACCTGTCCACTTCCGCCATCTTGGATTTCAGGTACCTAATCGGGGTCGAGTGGCGACTGCGCAGACAGATCGGTGCGTGGGATGGCACGATCCCAATAGCGATGATGCATACGTGGCTAAGCGTGGAGCTGTTCATCGATCTCATGGCAGCTAACGACCTGAAGAAGTACGGGGCCTTTAGACGACCACGCAAGTGGTCATTTCGCCGACGCAAGGTTGCTCGGTCCGAGCAACTGCAAGCTCAGCGAGACGGCCTTTCGACGCGATATCGCAACTTCTTGGACGCGCTCAGCAACGAGCCTGGTTACCGTGTCTGGGCCCGCGCGGCTATATCAGGAGCAATGGATCCGTTGACGGACACGGAGTTGGTTTGGCCAAAGCATTTGATCGGATGGCGATCTGGAGCTGAGCCCGTCGCTTGAGGACGTCTCGCCTTGCCACGTGCCACAGTAATGCAGTATCGCCACATCCCGCTGTGCCCACCGCCACCCCACGTGCCACGCTCCCACCGTGGCAGCCACCCCCAGACCCCGAGGCGGCGAGCGGCTCGGCGCGGGCGCGCCTCGAGCAACACCAATGCCCTCACCACCGGCGCGCGCTCCCGCCGCCTCGCGCCCCTATACCGCGCCCTTAGCCCCGAGGGCCGCCACACCCTCGAGCGCGCCATCGCCGTCGCCACAGCGCAGGCCCTCGGCGCCGCGCCGCGAGGCAGCAGCCCAGCCGCCACCGCCGCTCGCTCTGACGCCCGCCAGCGCGCCAGCACGCTATCGGCCACGTCATGCGGCCACTCGCTGCCATTGACTGGCCGGCCTTCGCCCCGAAGCGCAGTACCGCGAGTTCATCCGTGCCCTTACCCCCATTGCCAATGGCTACAGCCCCGTCCCACCGCCCGCCCGAACAACTACACAATCAACCCGGCGGTCCGCCTCCCCCTCGCTCTGGAACGGGGAGAGGGGTCCGGGGGGTGAGGCCCTCCCATTGACCGCCCATACCCCCGCGGGGCATCCTCCCCCTATGCCCGACGCCGACGCCCCCATTTATCTCGACGCCGCCGCGTCCACTCCGCTGCGCCCCGAGGCGCTACAGGCCATGCTCCCGTACTTCGCCTCCGACTTCGGCAACCCCTCCGGGCACTACGCCCACGGCCGCCGCGCCGCCGACGCCCTCGCCGTCGGACGCGAGCAGGTCGCCGCCGTGCTCGGCGCTCTCCCGGAGGAGGTCGTCTTCACCTCCGGCGGCACCGAGAGCATCAACGCCGCCCTTAAGGGCGTCGCCTTCGCGCAGCGCGACGCCGGCGCCGGCGCCCACATCCTCACTACTGAGGTCGAGCACCACGCCGTGCTCCATTCCGCGCAGTACCTCGAACGCTTCGGCTTCGACGTCGAGCTGTTGCCCGTCGACGAGCACGGCCGCGTCGACCCCGCTGACGTCATCGCCGCCATCCGCGCCGACACCGCGCTCGTCTCCGTCATGTACGCCAACAACGAAGTCGGCACCATCCAGCCCGTCGCCGCCATCGCGCGCGGACTGCGCGAGCGCGCCCGCGAGCTCGGCCGTCCCATCCCCTTCCACACCGACGCCGTGCAGGCCGCCACCTCGCTGCCGCTCGCCGTCGACGCGCTCGGCGTCGACCTGCTCTCGCTCTCCGGGCACAAGTTCGGCGGGCCCAAGGGCACCGGCGTGCTCTACATCCGCCGCGGCGTGCCCTTCCTCGAGCAGCTCTCCGGCGGCGGCCAGGAGCGGCAGCGCCGCTCCGGCACCGAGAACGTCGCCGGCGTCGTCGGACTCGCGGTAGCGCTCACCCTCGCGCAGGCCGAGCGCGCCGAGTTCAGCGCGCGCGCCGCTATGCTGCGCGCCCGCCTGCTCGCCCGCCTGCGCGCCCGCCTCGGCGACCTGCACGTCAACGGCCACCCCACCGAGCGGCTGCCGCACAACCTCCACCTCTGCTTCGACGGCGTCGAGGGCGAGTCGCTGGTGGACGCGCTCGACGCGCTCGGCATCGAGTGTTCCGCCGGCGCCGCCTGCACCAGTGCAACGTGGGAGCCGTCGCACGTCCTCGTGGCGATGGGCGTGCCGCTCGAGCGCGCGATCGGCTCGCTGCGCCTCACCACGTGGCCCAGCCTCACTGAGGCCGACATCGACCGCGTCGCCGACGCGCTCCCGGCCGTCATCGAGCAGGTGCGCCTCGCCGCCGCGCCAGCGCTCCCGTAGCGCGTGGCGCTTCTCCGTCCCCTCGCCCCGCCGCGCGGGGCGAGGGGACGGGGGTGAGGGGCGTCGAGAACTGCCTACGCGCTTTACACGCTTGCCTCGCCGCTGCTATGATTGCGTACGCGCCTGAGCACTTCGGACCCCAGCCCGGACGCCAGACGATGGAATGAGCTACGTGCCGGACTCCCCGTTCAACGACTACCTCGACCTCGTGGAGGCCGCGCGCGAGCTCGGCATCCACCCCCAAAGCCTGCGCCGCCTGATCAAGCAGCGGCGCGTGCCCGCCGTCCTCTTCGCCGGCAAATACCTCATCGAGCGCGACAAGCTCGAGATGTTCAAGTCCAACTACGACCCGCGTCCCGGCCGCAAGCCCATCCGCCGCCTGCTCTAGGCACCGCCGGTTCGTCCCTGGCGGGCCTGCTTCCTTCCGCGCGAAGTGCAACGCGGCAATAGAGCCCCGCGGCGAACCTGATGTATGCGTCCTCATCGGACCCCGCTCCGCCACCGCGGAGCAGCTGTCCCGGGCTCAACCCGGGAGTGCGAGGGGCGTAGCCCCTCGCACAACACGAGGGTGGTGGGCGGGTTCCTCAGCTCCTACTGTGCGGCCGCCCGCGCGTCCCCCTCGCGGTCGAGGTATTGCAGCGCGCGCCGGTAGTCCTCGTCGGGGATGCGGTTCGCGCCGTGCAGGTACGTCAGCAGCACCTCCACGCTCAGCAGCGGGTGCAGCCGCACGCCCATCGCCTCCAGGCGCCCGCGCGCGCCCTGCTCGCGCGTGATCAGCACCGCCGCGTCGCGCACGTACAGCCCCGCACGCCGCAGCCGCTCGACAGTCGCGACCAGCGACCCGCCGCCCGTGGCCAGGTCGTCGACGATCAGCGCACTTTGCCCGGGCCGGTAGATGCCCTCGATCTGCGGCCGCTCGTCCTCCGGCTGGTCCGGCCGCGCGTACAGCAGCGGCACGCGCATGCGCAGCGACAGCGCCGTCGCTACGTGCAGACCGCCGATCGGCACGCCGGCGATCAGCTCGAACGGCTCCACTGGCCGGTGTCGCCGCGCCTGCGCGAGCTGCAGCTCCTCCGCGAGCAGCTCCGCGACGTGCGACAGTGCCTCCGGCCGCGCGATCAGCAGCTTCGGGTTCACGTACACCGGCGAGTTGCGCACCGTGCGCCCGAGCGTGAAGTCGCCGAACTGCACCCCGCCGAGCCGCCACAGCGACTCCGCCAGCCACAGCCGCCCCTTCGGCTCGCCGGGTCGTACGCTCGTGCTCACCGGCGCCGCGTGCGCCCGCCTGCCCCGTTGCGAATCGCGCCCCGCGTCGGAGCCATCAGCTGCGCCGGCGCTGGTCCGGCTCGCCCGCGAGGAATCGCGGCGCGTAGTCCGACTTGCCCCTCGCGATCTGCGCCGCGTGCATGCGGTCGTGCCGGTAGTACGAGCGCAGCCATTGCAGCACGCTCAGCTCCCCGAAGATCGGGCTCACCGACATGCGGTCGTACGCGTCGAGCGGCAGCGTCTGCAGGTACGTGAGCGTCAACCCCCGCTGCCTGAGCAGCTCGTCCACGTGCTCCGCGACCGACGCGTCGTGCGCGCGCTGCGCGTCGATGCGCGCCGGGTCGCGGCTCTCGGTGCCCGTGAGATCCGGGCGCTCCTCCTGCACCGCGCGCTGCACCCACGTGCGATACGACGCTTCCATTGATGCCATGTGCGCGAGCTGCTCCTTCGCCGACCAGCCCGCCTCGCCGTCGCCCTCCGGCGGACGCTCTTCCGCGCGCCCTTCGTCGAGCGCGCGGACCAGCGCGAGCAGCGCCCCGCGCTCCTCCTGCATCTTGCTCAGCAGCTCATCGACCTGCGCTTGCGTCGCCATAACGCGACTATACCTCGCGGGCGCGCGGCGCTGCGAACGGCGCGGGCAGCCCCGGCCCGAACGTCTCCGTCGCGCCCGCCCGATGCGGCAGCGCGATCACCGCGCACGTCACGGCGTCCAGCTCGTCGTGCGTGATGCGCCGCGCGCACGGCAGCCCGCGCACGCCCAGCCGTCGCAGCCGCGCTCCAGCCCCGCAAGGTCCGCCTGCTTGCGCGGCAGCCGCAGGCGGTCCTGCGTCATGCCCGGAAACACCTCCAGCACCGGCACCCCCGCCGCGTCCAGCCGCGCCCACAGCCGCGCGCCGCGCAGCGGCAGCCCCACCATCGGCGGCTGCAGCGACGGGTACACGCGATACCCCGCCGCCGCGATCCCGCGGTCCACCGCGCGCAGGATGCCGAAGCGCGCGCACGCGCAGTCGCGCTCCGCGCAGCAGCGCCTTTCCGGCAGCCCAGGCGGTGCGTCGATCGCCACGAGCTCTGGGCGCACGAGCGCGATCGCCGCGTCGATGTCGTTGTCGCCGCGCGCCGTGCCCAGCCACACCACCCGCCACGTCGCATCGAGCGCCGCCATCCCCGTGGGGTACCGGGGCCCCGAGCGCAGGTCGATGCCCAGTACCGTCGCACCACGATCCGACTCCCCCTCGCCCCGTCCTGCGGGGAGAGGGGGCCGGGGGGTGAGGGCCCGCCGCTTTGCTACACTCACGTTCAGCACACTAGCGCGCGCCCCAGCCCGCTGATACAGACCGCGCACGAAAGGACCGCCCGTGCCCACGAAGAACGAGCTCGAGCCGTTCAGCCGCATCACCGTCGACGAGGCCAAAGCGATGATCGACGCCGGCGGCGTGCAGGTCATCGACTCGCGCGAGCCGCACGAGCACCACGAGGGCCACGTCCCCGGCTCGCTCAACATCCCGCACATGGCCACGCTGCCGCGCAACCGGGACCTAGCGCGCGACAAGCCCATCCTCTTCATCTGCAAGTCCGGCCAGCGCTCCGCTGTCGCCGCCGAGTTCGCTGCCTCGCTCGGCCTCACCGAGCTCTACAACGTCGAAGGCGGGCACGACGCCTGGCGCGCCGCCGGCTACCCCATTGACGAAGGAGACTAGCGCACGCCCGCGCCCCGCCTGCTGCTGTTCGACCTCGACATGACGCTGCTGCGCGCCACCGTCGCGTCGCGCGACGCCATGACGCGCGCCTTCGCTGCGCTGACCGGTGTTGTCGGCGCTTTCGCGGACATCCGCTTCGCCGGCCGCACTGATCGCTGGATCGCGCAGCAGGCCGCCGCCTCCGCCGGCGTCGCGCTCGACGACGCACTGTTCGCCGCCTTCGCCGCCGCATACGCCGACGATCTGCGCACCACGCTCGCGACGCAGCCGTGCTCCGCGCTGCCCGGCGCCGCCGCGCTGCTCGCCGCGCTCAGCACGCACGACGCGGCGCCGCTCGGCGTCGCGACCGGCAACCTGCGCGCGACCGCCGCGCTGAAGATCGTCCACGCCGGCCTCGACGCATACCTCGCCCCGTCGCGCGGCGGCTACGGCGACCTGCACGCGGAGCGCCCCGACGTGCTGCGCGCAGCCGTTGAGGCTTGCACCTGGCCCGCGCACGCGCGCGTCGTTGTCATCGGCGACTCGGAGCACGACGTCACCGCCGCGCACGCCATCGGCGCCACCGCCGTCGGCGTCGCCACCGGCGCCCGCAGCGAGGCTGAGCTGCGCGCCGCCGGCGCCGCTGCCACGCTCCCCGGCCTGCGCGATACCGCCGCCGCGCTCCGCCTGCTGCTCGAGATCTGAGTGCCGCGCTCGTCATAGGTGGCTCGGAGCACGCGCGCGATCGGCACGATGCTCCCATCGGCGCGACACCACCCTCGCGTTCCGGCTGCTGCTCGACATCGAGCGCGCGATGCACGTCGCGGTGGCGGCTGCGTACCCGGCGCCGTCCCGCAGGCAGGCGGTCTGATTCCGCCCGGGGAGTGCGACGGGCGTAGCCCCTCGCGCAACGCAGGGTGGGTGGGCCGGTTCCTCAGTCATGGTTCGCGCCCAGCGCCGCCCGCGCGCCACGTCGCAGCTTAGACGCCGTAAACGGCCGCGGCAGCCACGCCGCGCCCGCGGTGCGTGCCGCCTCCGCATCGCCGCCGACCAGCAGCAGCCGCGCCCCGCCGGCGGCGTCGCCTGCGAGAGTGCTGCCCGCGCCGTCGACGAGGCGTGCCGCCGCGATCACCAGCTCGAAGCGCCCGTCCGCGAGCAGCGCGCGCGCCTCGTGCAGCGACGCCGCACCCAGCGGCGCGTAGCCCGCGCTGCCTAGCACCTCGGTGACTAGCGCGCGCACCGCGCCCTCGGTCTCCACCACTAGCACCCGCTCCCCGCCACCACGCTCCGCGCTCGGGGCCGCAGCGAGTGCCGCTGGCGCGTCGTCGCCCAGCGGCACTCGATGACGAAGCGCGCGCCGCCGCCCGGCGCCGCCTCCACCCAGATCGCGCCGCCGTGCGCGCGCACGATGCCGTACGCCGGCGCCAGCCTCCGCCCGGCGCCCTCGCCCACCACCCGCGTCGAGAAGAACGGCTCGAACACGCGCTGCCGCTGCGCGGGCGGGACGCCCGGCCCGTCGTCGTCGATCGTCACGCGCACGCGCTCGTCCACCACCGCGCTCGCGATGCGCACCGTGCCGCCGCGCGGCTGCAGCGCCTGCTGTGCGTACGCCAGCACGTTCAGCACCACCTGCTCCAGCTGGTACTGGTCGCCGTGCAGCAGCGGCAGCACCCGCAGGTCGAGCGCCATGTGCACGCCGCTCGCCGCGAGCGGCGTGCGCCGCACCTCCACCACGCGCGCCAGCACCGCGTTCAGGTCCATGACCTCCACGCGTGGCAGCGGGGTGCGCCCGAACTCCAGCAGCCGCCGTAGCACTCGCCCGGCGCGCTGCGCTTCGCGCGCGATCGTCGCCGCCGCGCGCGGCTGTTCGGCGGCCGGCAGCGTCTCCATTAGCTCCGCGTACCCGAGGATCGTCGTCAGCGGGTTGTTCAGCTCGTGCGCTACGCCCGTCACGAAGTCGCCGAGCGCCGCCATGCGCGCACGGCCCTCGGTCCCCCCTTCGAGGGGTGGGGGCTTCGCCTCCCCCTCGCCCCCGAAGGGGGGAGAGGGGGGCGGGGGGGGGGTGAGGGCTCGGCGAGCCGCGGTCCCAGCGCGTGCACGTAGCGCTCCAGCGCCAGCCCGTCCCGCGCGCTGAACGCCAGCGGCGCGTCCGCGCACAGCACGACTGCACCGGCGACCGCGCCGCGCGCGAACAGCGGCACGCGCGCGATCGAGCGCACGCCGTACGCCGCAAGCGGCGTCAGCGGCGGCTGGTCGCCCGCGACGTGACGCAGCTCGCCCGCGATCGAAGGCTCACGGGAGCGCGCCAGCACCAGCTCCGCCGCGTCGATGCCCGCGAGCGGCGCCGGATACACCGCGAGCGTGGTCGCGCGCTCGCCCTGCAGCTGCAGCACCACCGCCCACTCGAACGGCAGCGCGGCGCGCAGCTCCTGCAGCACTGCGCTGCGCGCGTGCGCGAGGTTGCCGGGCAGTGCCGCGGCGCGCAGCCCCGCCAGCTCGACGCCCGCGTCCACGTCCTTCCCGCGCTCTGACGGCCCAGCCTGCATCGCCCACCGCTCGCCGCCGGCCGCCCGGCGCCGTGATCGCCTCGCCCGCTCAACGGCGCTGCCCTGATCTTCGGCGTCCGCCCGCGTGTCCAGTATCCGGGCGCACCTCACCTCGAACGTTGAGCATTTGCGACCATGGCCGGGAGCGCGCGACGCCTCAGCGGTGCCGCCGCCCGCTGCGCGTTCCCTGAGGCGCGGCGCGCCTCGCCAGCGGCGCGCGCCGGCCGCGGCGCCTAGTTCGCCAT
>VGPB01000080.1 GCA_016875695.1 Chloroflexota bacterium
CACGCGGCCCGCGGCGATCAGGCGTTGCGCCTGCGCGCGCGAGAGCGCGGGCACGGCGGCGGCGATCGCGCGGTCGAGGCGGTCCGTCGCGTCGGCTGCGAAGCGGTGCGTGTCGCCGCTCATCGCGCCCGCCCCCTGTCGCCGAGCAGGGAGTACGCGAACACGGCGATCACGCCGCAGACGATCGCGGAGTCGGCGAGGTTGAACGCCGGGTAGTGCGTCGGGTCGATAAAGTCCGTCACGGTTCCTTTCGCGAGGCGGTCCACGAGGTTGCCCGCGGCGCCGCCGAGGATGAGCGAGAGCGCGGCGAGGTACAAGCGCTTGATCGCGGGCGTGACCAGCAGGAAGGCGAAGACCGCCACCACGCCGACGACGTTCGCGGCGAGCAGGAAGGGCCCGGTGCCCTGCAACATGCCGAACGCGGCACCGGAGTTCTCGACATGCGAGATGGCGAGCAGCGCGTCGCGGGAGGGCCAGGCCTCGCCCTCCGCGAGCCGCGCGCGCACGAGCCCCTTCGTCGCCTGGTCGGCCGCCAGCACGAGCGCGGCGAGCAGCGCGTACGGGCTGCTCGCGCGCGCCGCCGCGGCGCGGGAGAGGACGGCGGACCGCTTGGCCGTCATGCGGGTCGGCCTCGGCTGTGCATCCATGCATCGTAGCGAAGGCGCGCCGCACGATCGCGGCGGCCGGGCGGCCGCGTCGAGGGGCGGGTCGCGCGTTGAGGGGCCGGCGCGCCCGGCCGTACGATGGACCCCCAGCGCGGCCCCAGGGCCGTCGCCGGCCCGTCCAGACGCGCAGGAAGGCAGTCGCCGCATGACGCTCGAGACGCCGCCCGACACCTCGCATTCGACGGCGCGCACGCCTCGCCTGCCGAAGGGCCAGCGGCTGACCGAGGGCTGGCCGGTGCTGAGTTACGGGTCGAACCCACGCATCGACCTCGCCACGTGGGAGTTTCGCGTGTTCGGCCTCGTGGAGCAGGAGGTGAGGCTGAGCTGGGAGCAGCTCCAGGCGCTGCCCCAGGTGCGCAGCCGCTCCGACATGCACTGTGTGACCACGTGGAGCAAGTACGACAACGACTGGGAGGGCGTGCGCATCAGCGACGTGCTGGCGCTGGCGAAGCCGCTGCCCGCGGCGAAGCACGTGATGTTCCACTCCTACGGTGGCTACACGACGAACGTGCCACTGGACGAGCTGCAGTACGACGCCGCGCTGCTCGCGCACACGCACAACGGCGAGCCGATCGCGCCGGACCACGGCGGCCCGCTGCGCGGCGTGATCCCGCACCTCTACTTCTGGAAGAGCGCGAAGTGGGTGCGGGGCATGGAGCTCATCGCGGACGAGCGCCCGGGCTTCTGGGAGATGTACGGCTACCACATCCACGGCGACCCGTGGACCGAGGAGCGCTACTCGTAGGGTCACCCACCGTGACGGGTAGCTCGGGCTTTGCGCTCGGTCCTCGTCGGCCGGCGTGCGCTCCGCGCGCGGCCGTGGACGGCCGGGCGCGATTCGTAGTACGACAGTCGCCACGGACGACGGATCAGGGGCGGCGATGAAGTTCGACCTGCAGCGCTTGAGCCAGCTCGATCGCGTGATCGCCGGGGCGGCGATCGTGGTGTTCATCGCCGGGCTCCTGCCGTGGCGGGTTACAGCGGGCCGCAGGCGCTCTACAGCGCGTCGGTGATCGGCTGGAACGCCGGGTTTACGGCCTGGCTCGGCATCGGGCTGCTCGTCGCACCCGGGGTGTACCTCGTGCTGTTGCGCTCGGAGGTCGCGCTGCCGGCGCTGTCGGTGGGGCCGGCCGTGACCGTCGCGGGCGTGGCGGGACTCGGGCTGGTGCTCATCATCCCCCGCTGGCTCACGTTGCCGCGCGTGGGCGAGGGCCTGGCCAGGACATCGGCCCGAAGTACGGGCTGTACATCGCGCTCATCGCGGCGATCGTGGAGGTCGGCGCGGCGGTGATGGCGCTGCGTGCCTCGGGCGAGCCGCCGCCTTGGGTGCAGCTTCGCGGTAGCTGAGCCACGCCTAGATGAAGACGCGCGAGCCCTTGGAGCGCACGTAGCCGGAGCGCACGGCCTCGGCGGCGGTCGCTTCGGCGACGCGCTTCGCTACCTCCTCGTTGAAGACCGACGGCAGGATGTAGTCCTCCGACAGCAGCGTGTCCGGGATCACGCTCGCGATCGCGCGCGCGGCGACGATCTTCATCTCCTCGGTGATGCGCGTAGCCGCCGAGTCGAAGGCGCCGCGGAAGAGGCCGGGGAAGCACAGCACGTTGTTGACCTGGTTCGGGTAGTCCGAGCGACCCGTCGCGATGATGCGCGACTTGCCGAAGATCAGCTCCGGCATGATCTCGGGCTCCGGGTTCGACAGCGCCATCACGATCGAGTCCGGCGCCATGCTCGCCACCTGGTCCGGCGTCACCTGGCGCGGGCCCGAGAGGCCGAGGAACATGTCGGCGCCCTGCATCGCCTCGGAGAGCGTGCCGTCGAAGCCCTCGCGGTTCGTATGCTCTGCGATCCATTGCTTGGCGGGGTTCATGCCGGCGGTGCGGCCGGCGTAGATCGGTCCGCTGCGGTCGAACAGCGTCATCTGGCGCACGCCGAAGTTGAGCATGATGCGCGCGCACGCGATGCCCGCCGCGCCCGCGCCCAGCACGACGACGCGCAAGTCCTCGGGGCGCTTCTGCACGATCTTGAGGCTGTTGATGAGCCCCGCCAGCACGACGACCGCGGTCCCATGTTGGTCGTCGTGGAACACGGGGATGTCCAGCAGCTCCTTGAGGCGGTCCTCGATCTCGAAGCAGCGCGGGGCCGCGATGTCCTCGAGCAGGATGCCGCCGAAGCCCGGCGCGATCGCTTTGATGATGCGCACGATCTCGTCGGCGTCCTTCGTGTCGAGGCAGATCGGCCACGCGTCGATGTCGCCGAACGTCTTGAAGAGCATCGACTTGCCCTCCATGACCGGCATCGCGGCGTAGGGGCCGATGTCGCCGAGCCCGAGCACTGCGGTGCCGTCGGTGACGACGGCGACGGTGTTCGGCTTGGTCGTGAGCGACCAGACGGCGTCGGGGTTGTCGTGGATCTGCATGGACACGCGCGCCACGCCCGGGGTGTACACGTGCGCCAGCTCCGCCATGGTGCGGATATGCACCTTGTTGGAGACTTCGATCTTGCCGCGCCGGTGCAGCTGGAACGTGCGGTCGGAGGCGTGCTGCACCTCGACGCCCGGGATCTGCGCCACCTGCTCCACGATGCGGCGCGCGCTGTCGGCGTCCTGTGTGTAGATGCGGATGTCGCGGACGATCATGTCCGTGCGGGCCTCGACGATGTCGATCGAGCCGATGTCGCCGCCCATCTCTCCGATGGCGGTCGTCACCTTGCCCAGGTTACCGGGCTTGTTGGCGACGCGAAGGCGCAGCAGCAGCTGATAGCCTGAAACCGGACTCTGGTATTCGTCTGCAGCGTGAGCCTGGCCGACTGCCTGCGTGCTCATCTGGAGCCTCCGCGATCCCTCCGGATGGAAGGAACAGATTCTATCGCTGCTCGGCGCTCACAGACGAGGGATGCGGCGCCCGGTCAGGCGAGGAAGCCGAGATCGCGGTAGGAGGCGCCTAGCACGTCCTTCGGGTCGGTCTTGAACCAGCGTTCGAGCAGCGTCGAGTAGACCGAGCGGAAGTCAGTGTTGAACTTCAGGTCGCCGTTCTCGTCCAGGTTACGCAACGACGGCGTTTCGCCGTAGAGGCCACCCTTGACGGCCCCGCCGAAGAGGAAGAGGGGCGTGGCGGTGCCGTGGTCGGTACCGGCAGAGCCGTTCTCCCGCACGCGGCGACCGAACTCTGTCCACATCATCGTGGTGACCTCGCTGTCGATCCCCCGCGCGGCCAGGTCGGCGTAGAAGGCTGCAACCGAGTCGGAGACGGCGCGGAGCAGGGTCGGCTGCGTTCCCGCCTGCCCGGAGTGGGTGTCGAAGCCGCCGGTGGTGACGTAGCAGATGCCGGTGCCGAGATTCGAGGTGATGAGCTGCGCGGAGGTCTTGAGCGCTGTGGCGAAGGCGTTGTTCGGGTAGGTCGCCCGCGGCTGGTAGGTGGAGGTCGCGCCCCTCAACTGCACCGTGGACGCGTACGCCTCGGAGCCGGCCTTGGAGACGAAGGCCAGCGCGCCGCCCAGTGCCGCCTGCTCGGCGTACAGCCGCACCCAGTCCGTGGTGCGGCGGGTCGCCTGGTTACGTGCAGCGGAGTCCATCTGCAGCGCGTAGGAGCCGACCGACGTGATCGAGGGAACGAACGTGCTCCCGCCGAGCGAGGAGCCGTGGCCCTCGGCGGTGCGGAGTGATTCCGGGATCTCCACGCCGACGTTGGCGGCGCGCCAGACCGTCTGCTGCTCGTAATGAGTGGCATCCAGCAGGCGACCGAGCCAGCCGGTCTCCTCGTCCTCGCGGAGGGAGGCGGTGTGCCAGATCTCCATCGAGCGGAAGTGCGAGCGGTTGGGCTGCGGGTAGCCGACACCCTGCACGATCGCGACCTGGCCGCGGTCGTACATCGCCTTGATGCTCGCCAGTTCCGGCGCGAGACCGAGGCGGTCGTTCAGCTTCAGCAGGTTCTCCGCCTTCAGCGCCAAGCGGGGACGGGCGTCGTAGTAGGCGCCTTCGGTGTAGGGGGCGACGGTGTTCAGGCCGTCGTTGGCGCCAC
This sequence comes from Chloroflexota bacterium, assembly GCA_016875695.1. Lineage (GTDB taxonomy): Bacteria > Chloroflexota > Dehalococcoidia > UBA2979 > UBA2979 > SHYP01. The sequence goes on from VGPB01000080.1 coordinate 4,682, forward strand.
CGAGTTGCAGCACGACCAGCACGCGCCGCTTCGTGGCGGTGCCGGTGGGCACGCCCTCGGCGAACGCGGAGCGGACGAAGGCTGCGGGCAGCGCGGAGCCGATGCCGACGACGGCGATGCCCTTCGTGATGAAGCCACGGCGCGTGAGCGGGGCCGTCAGGATGCGAGCGTCCTCGACCGGTTCGTCGATGCGCTTGTTCACGGTCTCGGGATGGAGCGGGTTCGTGAGCATCCTCGGCTTCTCCTCAGGCGACCTGGTAGAGCGGCATCGAGGCCACCAGGTAGACCATGCCGTGCAGCCGGCCATCGCGGGCGGCTGCCTCGAAGTCGAAGTGCATGCCGCCGAGGTGGTCGATGAGCAGGTCACGCGTGTCGTCCTTGACGTCGCCGGCGACCAGCAGGTCGAGCGTCCAGTCGACGACCGCCGCTGCGGAGCCGGTCACGCGATATCGGCGGTAGAGCGCCGGGATGTCCGGGTTGGCGTCCGCGCGCATCGCGGTGATGCGCGTGGCGTAGTTGGCGCGAGCGAGGACCGTCGTCGCGTTGATCCAGTCGCCTCCGCCGGTCCAGCCTGCGGGGCTGGGCGGATCGTAGATGAGCTGGCCGAGGGCGCGACCGGAATCGGTCTCGGCGCGGCTGTCGAGGGGCGCCTCGAGGGCGCGGCGGAGGCCGACCATCACCTCGGTGGGAGACTTGATGATGCTGCGGTAGGCCGCCGGCTCGTACATCTCCGGCGCGAGCAGGATCGTGCGCAGCACCTGCCGGATCGAGCCGTTCGTCGCCATGTACGTGTCGGCGGCACGCTCCGCCAGGCCTGCGTGACCGTCCGGGCGGACGAAGAAGCGCACGAGCTTGTCGGAGAGATAACGCGCCGTTCCACGGTGCGAGGCGAGCAGCCGCACGACGTCGGCGTCGCTGAACAGGCCGGTCTTGCCCAGCACGGTCTTCGTGCCGGGATCGTGCTCGGTGTGGCGGAAGACGGCCGCGCCAGTTTCGGTGAGCCGCCAGCCCGTCAGGGCGCGGGCGGCCTCCTTGATGTCAGTCTCGGTGTAGCCGTTGCCCTCGCCGAGCGTGTGCAGCTCCATCAGCTCGCGCGCGTAGTTCTCGTTCGGACGGGTGCGCGAGTTGGTGCGGTTGTCGAGGAAGAGAAGCATCGCCGGGTCGCGCGTGACGGCCAGCAGCAGCTCCTCGAACGAGCCGAGCGCGAGGCGGCGGAGGGTGTCGTTCTGCGTCTGCATCAGCGAGGCGTAGGTCACCTTGCTGATCGAGGTGGCGAAGTGGTCGTGCCAGAAGTAGGTCATGCGCTCGACCAGCGGGCGGCGGGTGGCGGCCATACGCACGTACCAGGCGCGGTAGAGCGCGGTGCGGCGCTCGCGGTCGAGTTCGCGGTCGAGGGCGGGGCCGGCGAATGGGGCGAGGATGCGCTCCACAACGGCCTGGAGGGCGACGCCCTCGGCTGGTGGGTCGAGGAGCCGGTCGACCGTGCCGGCGAGGCCGAGGGCGACGTACTCCTCCAGTTCACTGGCGTTGTAGCCGAACCCGGCACGGCGCAGCAGGTGCTGGATCTTCGCCCGAGAGGTGTGGAAAGCCACTATACGCCCCTGCCAATCCCCCACATCGCCGCTGCAGTCTCAGACTACAACGATGATGCTGGCAAGACGTTCACAATTCGCTCCGCGCCTCCCGCGCGACCGCCGGGACTGCATTTATTATAAATACAAAATTCCGTAATCGTCGGGGCTTGGCAGGATGCCAGTAGCCCCGAACCGGCCGCACGGCCGAAAGGGTTCCGCCATGCGTCTCGCGTCTCGCCTGTTCCGCCGCCCGGCCGCTTGTCTCGCTCCGACGACGCCGTCTGAACTGATCGAGCGCGGGCTGGACGCCGCCCGGGACGTGGTCGAGGCGGTCACGGAGGCGATCGAAGCCGGCGCGCCGAGTGCTCACCGCGGCCGTAATACTGCGGTGACAGTCGCGGCGGTTACCGCTACAGCCCTGGTCGCGACGGCGGCGTACGTGTGGTGGAAGCGGCGCGACCGCGTGGCGACCATCGATGCCCCGCCTGCAACCGTGCCGGTTGCCGGATTCCCGCCCGCAGCGGTGCGCAGCGAGGCGCCTGTCGCCACAGCGAAGCCGGTAGCGGTTGAGCCGCAGCCGGTCGTCCCGGCATCGGTTGCCGATGCCGATTGCACCGAGGCGCGGCGCGGCACGCCGCAGCCGACGATGGCGACCAGCGCGCCGTTCTCCGCTCGCCCGCCCGCGACCAGCGGCCGCTTTGCGATGCCCGGCGTGCGGGGCGTGGTGCTGCCGGGCGGCGAAGGCGCGCTGCCCTAGTCAATCCCGTTCAGTCATTCCCGCGTTCGCGGCTGCATGACCTCGGGCGACCGGGGCGGTATTCTCGTGTGCGCCCCGCCCCCATCGTCCAGGGGACCAGGACGCCACCCTTTCAAGGTGGAAACAGGGGTTCGAATCCCCTTGGGGGTACCAGCCCCTGCGCCACGCAGCTCGGCACCCGGTGCTGCCGGGCCCCGAGGCTGCTTCTAGAACCTGCTGTCGGTTGAGCAGCAGTGGAACTTCTTCACGAATCCTAAGGGCGACACCACCGCAGGCTGGACGCTATCAGGCGCTGGCGCGACGGCAGCGCTCGCGACCGTGTTGTTCGAGACGTAAGCCTCCCCGCGCTGCCTCCCGCTCGCCGTTCTTGACCCGGCTGCAAGCGCCGCGGGCGGCGGGCGTACCTGCGCGTCACCCTCGCACCGATACGCTAGATCGCGGGCCTCCGAGGGGTGGGCCTCGCGGGGTGGGGCGTCGGCCGCCGCCGCTGCGGGGAACCGGGCTTCGAGCCGAGGGACTGCGCTCATTGGCCGGGCGCGCGATCTTGCATTCGATGGGTACGCGGGCAGGGGAGATTAGCGGGCGGCGATGCTGCGAATCGAGATCAGTGGCGTGTGCGACGCGCGCATCGCGCCGGGGCGCCACTGCGGGCATCACATCGCGGACCACCTGGTGCACGGCGTCGCGCTGCTGGAGTGCTGGCGTTGCGAGGACTGGCACTACTTCGTGCCGCACGACGACCCGGACGCCGACGTACGCGCCCCCGCGACTAGGTGTACTGACTACATACCAGCGAGACGGCTGACTGCAGGGGGACATCCGACGAGACTTGGGGTTGCGAAAGCTCCGAGTTCCGAAGGAGGTTCCGATGAGTGATGCTACCCCGCCCCGGCGCATGCGCTATTCGTACGAGGCCCGGTACCGCGCGGTAGAGGCGATGCTGACCGGCGCATCGACCGCAGCGTCAGGCGGGCAGGTCGGGGCGAGCCGTCCCACCACGTACCGTTGGCGCGCTCGCCACCGCGAAGCAGGCTGCGCCGGCCTGCACGACCGCCCATCGACGCCACACGTCCATCACCGCCAGCTGAGCCCACAGGCAGAGGCGCAGACCCTCGCCGTCTGCGAGCGCACGGGAGACGAACCGCAGGTGGTCGGCGCGATCA
>VGPB01000081.1 GCA_016875695.1 Chloroflexota bacterium
GCTCTTCATCGAGCCGGGCAGTCCATGGGAGAACGGCTACATCGAGTCCTTCAACGGCAAGCTGCGTGACGAATGCCTCAACCTCGAGCGCTTCGACACGCTGCTCGAGGCGCAGGTGCTCATCGAGCGCTGGCGGTTGGAGTACAACCACCGGCGCCCGCACAGCTCGCTCGGGTACCGGCCACCAGCACCCGAGGCCATCGAACCGAACTGGCTGGAGATCGCCGCCAGACTCACTCATCAGGTGGCATGAAACGCGGGACAGGTCAGTTCCTGCTAATGGTCACGCCGCTCGTGGTGCGCGGCGGCACGGGCTCGCCGGTGAACCCACTCACCGTGTTCTAGCGCGCGAGGCGTCGCGATCAGTCGAGCTCCGCGGTCGCCGCCTCGAGCGCGGTGCGCTCCGCGGCGTCCATCGGCGCGTAGGTGGTGGCCGTGGCGACGTTCTCCGCGATGCGCGAGGGATGACGCGCGCCGGGGATGGCGACTGACACGCCTGGGTGCGCGAGCACGTAGCGCAGCAGGTTTGCGGGCGTGAGCAGGCCCGCATAGCCGGCCGCGATGCGCCCGCGCAGCTCGCTCGTGCGGCCCGAGCCGCCGAGCGGCCGCATCGCGATTACGCCGATGTCGCGCGCGGCGGCGAGCTCGATCAGCGGCGCGGTCTGCGGGAAGAACGCCGAGTACTCGAGCATGACGGTGTCGAACAGGTCGCTGTCGATGATGCGGCGCAGCACCTCGAGGTTGTGCGAGGACACGCCGATGTGGCGGATCAGCTCGCGATACTGCGCGATGCGCAGGCCGGCGAGCGCGCCGTCGTCGTCGCGGGTGGCGCGGTCCCACGCGGCCTGCGTCGAGATGTCGTGCAGCTGGTACAGGGACACGTGCTCGACGCCGAGCACGCTGAGCGAGCGGTCGACGTCGTGCTGGCTGCCGTCGAGGGTGTGGCTGAACGTCTTCGTGGCGATGTGGAAATCGGCGTCGCCGCGGGCGCGCACCACTTGGCCGATCAAGAACTCGCTGCCCGTGTACTCGCGCGCCGTGTCGACGAAGTCGATGCCGAGGTCGAGCGCCGCCTCGAGCGTGGCCGCGCCTTCGGGCGACTCCGGCGTGTCCATCGCGCCGAGGCCGAGCTCGGTGACCATGAGGCCGGTGCGGCCAAGGCGGCGCCTGTGCAGGCCGGGCACGTAGCACCTCGTCTCGCGACCGCGTTCGCCGGCGGGCGTGGTGGCAGTATAGCGGCGGCCCGCCCGCGCCCGGCGCGCTGCAGCGCAGCGTGTGACCGCGAGAACGTTCCGGCGTAGAGTGCGCCGCACGCCTAGACGCGGGTCGCGCGTCGCACGTCGGAGGGATGCAGTGCGGCGGAGACTGCGGCGGCCGTTCTACGGCTGGTGGATCGTCGGTGCCGGCGCCGCGACGCAGGCGCTGGGCTCCGGGCTGCTGCAGCAGGCGTTCGGCACGTACGTGGTGCTGCTGGGCAAGGAGTTCGGCTGGAGCCGCACGGCGCTGTCGGGCGCGTTCTCGCTCGCGCGCATCGAGGACGGGCTGCTCGGCCCGCTCGAGGGCTGGCTGCTGGACCGCTTCGGCCCGCGCACGGTCATGCGCGTGGGCTTCGTGCTCTTCGGCGGCGGCTTCTTCCTCTTCGCGCGCATCGACACGGTGTTCGAGTTCTACGCGACGTTCCTGATCATGTCGGTGGGCGCGTCGATGGCCGGCTTCCTGGCGATCACGACGGCGGTCGTGAACTGGTTCGTGCGCCAGCGCTCGCTTGCGATGGGGATCGCGCTGCTCGGCAACCCGATCGGGGGCTACGCGCTGCCGCTCGTCGTGCGCTCGCTCGAGACGTGGGGCTGGCGCGATGTGGCGAACGCTTCCGGCGTGATCATCCTCGTCGGCGGGCTGGCGCTGGTCCAGCTCGTGCGGCACCGGCCGGAGCAGTACGGCCTGCTGCCCGACGGCGCCACGCCGGTGGCGCGCGACGGCGTGGCGTCCGATGCCGGTGAGGCCGCCGCAGCGGCGGACGTCGAGGTGAGCTTCACGGCGAGGCAGGCGCTGCGCACGCGCGCGTTCTGGTTCATCTCCATGGCGCATGCGGCGTCGGTGCTGGTGGTGTCCGTGACGCAGGTGCACTACACGGCGCACGTCGTCGAGACGTTCGGCATCTCGCTGACCACGGCCGCCGCGATGCTCACGCTGCAGACCACGACGAACTTCGTTTCGCGCCCGCTTGCGGGCGTGCTGAGCGACCGGCTGGGCTCGCGCAACGTGATCATGGTGGCGATGCTCATGCACTCGGGCGCGCTGCTGCTGCTCGCGTTCGGATCCACGCTGTGGACAGTGGCGGCGTTCGCGCTGCTCAACGGGGCGGCGTGGGGGGCGCGCGTGCCGGTGATCGTGGCGATGCGCGCCGAGTACTTCGGCACGCGCTCGTTCGGCACGATCATGGGGCTGTCCTCGATGACGGTGACCGTGGGCTCCGTGGTGGGGCCGGTGCTCGCCGGCCTCTCGTACGACATGACGGGGAGCTACGAGTTCGGGTTCACGGCACTGGCGCTGATGGCGGGGGCCGGCACCGTGTTCCTCGTGCTCACGCCCGCGCCGCCGAAGCAGGGGCCCTCCGCCGGCGGTCGAGGCGCCTCGCACGCCGCTCACGCGACGTAAGATGCGTCACAAGCGCTTGCCTTGCCTTATTCGTGACATTATGCGCGCATTAGGTGGCGAGTTCGCCTGTGATTAGGCCGCGGATTATCCTCCCGGTGCGGCCCCGGAATCCGTGGCTGAGGGCGAGAAACGGTCGCATTTGAGCGGATCGCCGTGCTAGGGTGATCCGGGTGCTCCCACGCCCATGCCCACGCCCCGTTCGCTTGCCCGCCACCGCGCGCGGCCGGAGCGCTGGTGGGCCGGCGCGTTACATCTCGTTCACGGTCGCCTAGCACGGTGTGCGCCCGCGGCCCGTACGCTCGATGGCGTACCCGGAGGGATCGCATGAGGTGCGCGCTCTGGCTGCTGCTGGGAGGCGCTGCGGTGCTGGTGCTCGGCGCCGGCGTGCTCGTCCGCGAGCGGCTGCTCGACGACGCCCCCGGGGCGGTGGATATCACATCCGCCCTCGAGGCGGCCGCGCAGCAGCCGGCGAGCGCCGCGACGGCGGCGGCGCAGGGCGCGCTCGCAACCGCGAGCGCGACGCCCGCCGTGGCCGGCGGCACGGCCGCCGGCACGAGCGCGCTGGCAGGGACGTGGACGCTCGCGCCCGGCGCGAGCTTCCTCGGGTACCGCGTCAACGAGGAGCTGGCGAACGTCGGCATCAAGACGGCGGTGGGGCGCACGTCCGCGGTGACGGGCACGCTCACGTTCGACGGTGCTGCGATCACCGCGGTGCAGGTGACGGCCGACACGCGGCAGTTGCGCAGCGACGAAACGCGCCGCGACCGCGCGCTGGAGATGCAGGCGCTCGAGACGGCGCGCTACCCCAGCGCGAGCTTCGTGCTGACGGCGCCGATCCGCCTCGAACGTGTGCCTGCCGAGGGCGCGACGGTGCGCGCGATCGCGACCGGCGACCTCACGCTGCATGGCGTGACACGGCGCGTGGAGCTGCCGATCGAGGGGCAGCTGCAGGGCGGGCGTGCCGTGATCGTCGGCTCGCTGGACGTGCGCTTCGCGGACTTCGGCATCGCACAGCCGCGCGCCGCGATCGTGCTCTCGGTCGAGGACCACGCGGTGATCGAGCTACAGCTGGTGTTCGCACGCGGCTAGACCGTCGCGTTCACGCTCGGCGGAGCGAGCCCCAGCCGACGGCCATCGCGCCGAACGCGAGGCTCGCGACCGCGAAGAACGCGCCGACGGCCGGCGCGGCGTTCCACTGGTCGATGGCGAGCGCCATCACCAGCACGCCGATCGGCTGCAGTGCGAAGCCCATCTGGAACACGCTCGTGGCGCGGCCGCGCATGTCGTTGCGCGCCAGCAGCTGCACTAGCGTCTGCTGCAGCGCCAGCGAGACGCCGTGGAACACGCCTGCGATCGAGAGGCACGCGAGCGAGAGCCACAGCACTGTCGATTGCGAGAACGCGAGCAGCAGCAGCGCGTAGCCCAGCATGCCCCACAGCGCCGTGACGCCCTTGCGCGGCATGTCGCCGGCGAACGCGAGCCCGAGCAACCCGACGAGCGAGCCCCAGCCGATGGAGGCGGCGAGCAGCCCGTACTCGAGCGAGCCGCCGCCTAGCACCTGCTTCGCGAAGACCGGCAGCAGCTGCACGTAGGGGTACACGAGCAGCGCGGGGATCAGCGCGAGCACCACGAGGCCGAGCACTGCGGGCTCGCGCGATACGTAGCGCAGCCCGTCCCAGGTCCCGCGCAGCGCGTTCTGGCTCGCGCGGCCGGCCTGGCGTGTCGCGCGGCTAAGCGGCAGCGTGAGCAGCAGGCCGAGCGTCTTCATCACCGTGAGGAAGATGAACGGCGCCGCGACGTTGAGTACGGCCAGCACGCCGGCCAGCGGCGGCCCCGAAACACGGGAGAGGTTCTGCGCCACGGAGCTCAGCGCGACGGCGTTCGGGAGCGTCTCGTCGGTCGTGATGTCGTACACGTACGCCTGGCGCGTGGTCTGGTTCGTGGTGGTGATCAGGCCTTCGGCAAACGCGAACATGTAGATGTGCCAGATCTCGGCGTGCCCGCTGATCACGAGCAGCGCGAGCGCGCCGCCCTGCGTGGCGCCGAGGCCTGTGGTCCAGAGCAGGATGCTGCGGCGCGAATAGCGATCGAGCGCGAAGCCAATGAACGGCCCGGCCACGAGGCGCACGACGCCGCTGAACGCGGAGATAGCGCCGAGCTGGACCGCCGAGTCGTTGCTCAGCTCGTAGACGAGCCAGCCCATGCCGATGGTCTGCGCCCACTGCCCGAAGCCTTGCGCGACGGTGCCGAAGAACAGCAGCCGGAAGTCGCGGCCGCGCAGCGCACCGATGGCCGTGGCGAAGCGGGCGCCGGCGCCGACGCGCGCGGCGCGGGCGACAGCCCGAGCGGCGGGGGTGGGTTTGGTGCGCGCCATGAGCGTTTCTTCTGTCTGCCCGCCGTGGGTGCGGTCGGGTGCGGGGCGCTGGCTATTTGATTTGCCCCCGGTATTCATACCATCTGCAGAGTTAGAGTTTCGTCCCGGAGCAGTGGTGCTCCTGCCACGACCTCGAATGCCGGGGACCGGTAGCCGAGCGAGCTGTGTGGGCGGATGCGGGTGTACTCGTTGCGCCATGCCTCGATCAGAACCTGGGCTTTGACCTAGGCGACCGACTGGCCCTGCGCCAGGCCGACCTCGGCTTCCCGCAGCTTGCCGATGATCTCCTCGGCCCCGTACCGCCTCCGCTTCGACGTTGCCATCCAAACACCCCTTCCTGTCCACCGCGATTCTCTCGCTCGCGGTGGATCCATTCCAGGGGGTCAGGTCACTCGCGGCGCGGCGAGACGGAAGCGCGCGCGCTCCGCACAATGGGTCGGGGTGGCGCCGGGCCGCCCTCGCGCGTAGCGAGTCGCGATGACGCTCGTGGTGCGCGACGCTACGATACGCAGTCTGCGCGGGCGCGGGGCGGGACGGCTACGATGCGGCTTGCGTCGGTGTACACAGGCTACTGGGTCGTGGCCGCGCTGTTCATCGCCGAGATTGCCGTCACGGGCGTCAGCTTCTACTCGTTCAGCATCTTCATCCGCGAGTGGCAGGCCGACGACGAGCTGCGCTGGAGCCTGACCGCGATCAACGCGTCGTTCTGGGTTGGGCTGCCGCTGGCGGTGCTGAGCCCGCTCATGGGGCGCAGCATCGACACGCGCGGGCCGAAGCTGATGATGCTCGTCGGCGTGCCGATCGTCGGCGTGGCGTTCGTCGTCGAGGCGGTGATGACGGAGCTGTGGCAGCTGTGGCTCGCGCAGGGGCTGCTGGTGGTTGGGCAATCGGCGGCGTTCCTGGGCACGGGCAAGCTCGTCGGCATGTGGTTCGACCGCGATCGCGGGCGGATGATGGGCATCGCGCTCGCTGGCAACAACGCGGGCGGCATCATCATGGGCAAGCTCGTGCCGGTGATGATCGACGGTGTCGGCTGGCGGGCGACGCTCGGCTTCTTCGGCGTCGCGCTCGTGGTGCTCAACCTCGCGCTGATCTGGTTCTTCATCAGGGACCAGCCGGAGGACGTGTTGCGCGACGCGAGCGGCCGCCCCGACCGCGCGGCCGAAGTGCGCGGGGCGCGCGTGCTGATCGCCGCGCGCGACGCCGAGCGCGCGCGCAACGACGCCCAGGGGCGGCTGGGGCTGTGGCAGTTGACGGTGGGGCTGACGCTGCGCACGTTCGCCGACGCGTGGGGGCGCGGCATGGCCAGCGCGACGTTCTGGCTGCTCACGCTGAGCTCCGCCGCGACCTTCGTCTCGATCTTCGCGGTGCTCAACCAGCTGGGGAAGCACCTGGAGCTGGTGAACATCGACAAGGAGACGACGGGCACGGCGATCACGATCTTGGGCGCCGCGGGGCTGCTGGGGAAGGTGATCTTCGGGTACGCATCGGAGCGCATGCCGTCGCGCTTCAGCTTCGCGGCGGTGTGCGGGGTGCAGATCGTGGGCATCCTAGTGCTGCTCGTGGTGCGTTCGCCGGATCAGCAGGTGTTGCTGTGGATCTTCGCGGCCGTGTACGGCGTCGGGTTCGGCGCGGTGGGGGCGGTGCAGCCGCTGGTGATGGCGGAGTCGTTCGGGCTCGTTGCGTTCGGGGTCGTGTTCGGCGCGCTGCAACTGCTGCTACGCGTGGTGCAGGCAGGCATCCCGTTCGTCGTCGGGCGCTCGGTGGACGTCACCGGCTCGTACGAGGCGGCGTTCATCGCGACGATGGTGGCGCTCGCGCTCGGCATCGCGTGCGCAGTGTTCGCGCGACCGCTGCCCGCCGCGCTGGAGGAGCGTGAGCGCTCGCGCGCGGCGACGGCCGCGGCCGGCGACACGTAGCGTGAAGCGGATGGGGGACGCATGGCCGAGCAGCGCCTGCTGGCGGTGTACGGGCACCCGGACGACGAGGGCCAGGCGGCCGGCACGCTCGCGGCGGCGCTGGCGGCGGGCGTGCGGGTGACGCTGTTGTGCGCGACGCGCGGCGAGGTCGGCGAGATCAGCGATGCCGCGCTCGCGACACCGAAGACCCTCGGCTACGTGCGGGAACTCGAACTGCGGGCGGCGATGGCGCAGATCGGCCTCGGCGACGTGCGCTTTCTGCCGTACCGCGACAGCGGCATGGAGGGCACGCCGCCCAACGACGACCCGCGCTGCCTGCACCGCGCACCCGCCGAGGCGGTCGTCGGCGAGCTGGTCGGCCTGCTACGGGAGCTGCGCCCGCACGTGGTGCTGACCTGGGACGCCGAGGGCGGCTACGGGCACCCCGATCACCTCGCCGTGCACCGGCACGTTACGGCGGCGTTCGATGCGGCGGGCGACGCCGCGCGCTACCCCGACCGCGGCGCGCCGTGGGCGCCGGCACGGCTGTACTGGGGCGCGCGGCCGATGAAGCGCTGGGCGGGCGTGTTCGCGGAGCTGGAGCGGCGCGGTCTCATCGGCGCGGACGAGCTCAACCCGGCGTTCCGCGAGCGCGCGGAGGCTGCGCTGCGTGCGCCGGACCCGCCGGTGAGCCTGCAGCTGGACGTGCGCGCCCACCTGGACGCCAAGCGCCGCGCGGCGCGCATGCATCGCACGCAGTTCGGGGAGGGTAGCCTGTTCGCGCGCATCCCGCCGGAGCTCGAGGCGGAGTTCTTCGGCGACGAGCTGTTCTACCGTGCCCGCCCGGCCTGGCCAGATGGGGCGGCGCCGGAGCGCGTGCTCTGGCCGAGCGAGGAGTAGCGGCCGTGCTCGAGCGCTGGCCGCTGGGCCACACTGGGGGCGACCGATATCGAGAGAGGCGACACGATGAGCGACCAGCCACAGCCCGCGCCTGAGCCGCTCGTCGTGCGGCGCACCGTTGTCGAGCGCTACGGCGCGCGCGCCCGCGCGGCGCTCGCGGCCGAGCGCGCCGTAGCGGCGGCTGGCGCCTGCTGCGAGCCGGCTGAGCCGGCTGCGCCGCGCCCGCTGCAGTTCCTGACGCTCGAGGACGACGCGGTGGACGCGCCGGCCTGCGACCCCAGCGACCCGAATTGTGCCGTCGGCGTCGCCGAGCCTGCGGCCTTCGGCGCGGC
>VGPB01000082.1 GCA_016875695.1 Chloroflexota bacterium
TGGAGGAGTCAGGCGTCACCGCCAGCAGCATGTTGGCCTGACGCTCAGCGTCGCCTCGCACGGGGCACCTCCAGGCTGTGCCCACGCCAGCCCCATCCTACGCGCCGACCGACCTCCGACAACTCCCTCGCCAGCCGTTTCTCAGCACCCTGTTAGTGGCCCACGCACATCTGCTTGCTTCAGCGCCGCACCAGCCAGGCCAGGCCGATGCCGAGGAAGTAGAGCAGCAGCATCGGCCCTGCGACCAGCACCTGCGTTACGGGGTCGATCGTCGGCGTGACGACCGCGGCGAGCACGGTGCAGCCGACGATGGCGAAGCGCCAGCGTCGCCACAGCTGCCGCGCGTTGACCACGCCGAGCTTCGCGAAGCCCATCACGACTAGCGGCGTCTCGAAGACCAGGCCCATGATCAGGAGCATGCGCGTGACGAAGCCGATGTAGTTACCGATGCGGATGTTCGGCTCCGCAAAGTCGCTGCCGAAGGTCAATAGGAACTCGAGCGTCACCGGAAGCACGACATAATAGCCAAAGGCCATGCCGCCGAGGAACGCCACGGTCGCGCCAACGACGATCGGGTAGAGCCAGCGCTTCTCCATAGGCGTCAGCGCCGGCGCCACGAAGCGCATCACTTGGTACACCACCATCGGCATGCCCAGCGCGATGCCGCCGAGCAGGGCGACGCGGAAGTACGTTGCGATGTTCTCGATCGGTTCGATGTACTGGGGCTTAAAACCCGGCAGGGCAGCCTCGCCGGGCTCGATCAGGAATTCGATGAAGCGAAAGCCGATGGGTGGGATAAAGAACAGCGTCATGCCGGCGGTGATCGCGATCGCGCTCCACATCAGCCGCATGCGCAGCTCGAGCAGGTGCTCGAGCAGCGTCATCTCGCCGCCGCGTGCGGCGGGGTCCGGTGCGGCGGGAGTGGGTGGCGGCTCGGTCCGGGTAGCCACGGGCTAGCCGCGCTCGGGCTCGCTGGGCGGCGCGGCGAGCGCGGGCGGCGGCTCGATCGGGTCGGCGCCGAGCTCGCGCACCGCCTTGCGGCGCTCGCTGTCGATGTCGTCGCGCGCTTTGCGCAGCGAGCTGTCGAAGTCGTCGCGGATCTCGTGCAGGCCGCGCAGCTCCTCAGTGGGCGCCTGCACCTCGGCTTCGAGCTCCTGCATGGCGCCGCGCACGTCGCGCATCACCTCGTTGGCGTAGCGGCGGGCGGTGCGATACCAGCGGCCGCCCTCGCGGGCGATCTCGGGGAAGCGCTGCGGGCCAACGACCAGCATGGTGACGAGCAGCACGAGCACCGCTTCGGCGGCACCGATGCCCATGAATTCCATGGTGGCAATAATAGCGCCCGGCGCAGCCTGAGGCTGCCCGGGCGCGTAGGCGCCGCTGGCGAGCGCCCGCGGCCGCTACTCGTCCTCGATGCCCGCCTCGTGTATGAAGTCGATGGCGTCTTGGACGGTCTGGATCTTCTCTGCGTCCTCGTCCGAGATCTCGATCTCGGAGCCGTCCTTCGAGAACTCCTCCTCGATGGACATGATCAGCTCGACGAGGTCCAGCGAGTCCGCGTTCAGGTCATCGACGAAGGAGGCGTTGGGCGTGACCTGCGTCTCATCGACGCCGAGCTGGTCCACGATCATCGTGCGCACGCGCTCGAACACCGATGACATGACTGCGGTCCTTTCGCCGGCCACGGCCGGACGGACCGGCTGCGTGGCGCCCTGCGCTTGCGGCCGCACCCGGCCGTCAATTCGGCTCTCGACGCTGGTAGCCCTCGTCCGAGGCAGCCAGCGCGATCGCTCCTAGGACTCCGTTGACGAAGCGCCCGGACGACTCCGAGCCGTATCCCTTGGCCAGCTCCACCGCCTCGTTGATCGCGGTCCGGAGCGGAGCCGGCTGATTATCAAAGAGCACTTCGTAGATTGCAAGGCGTAGGACGTTGCAATCGACCGCCGCCATGTCCTCCAACGGGAAGGCCGGCGCGCGCTCGCGGAGGACCGCGTCGATGGCCTCCCGGTGCGCTCCGACGCCTGCGACGAGCCGCCGCGCGAACGCCTCCGCGTCGTGCGTGAGCGTCGCCTCACGCGCGACGCGGTCGAGTGCGCTCTCCGCCGCGCGGCCCGTGAGGTCGGCCTCGAACAGCGCCTGGAACGCTGCGATGCGCGATGCGCGTCGTGATCTCGCGGCCATCGTGCGCTCCCGCTCGTGTGCTAGTGCATCACCACGCCGCCATCGACATGGTAGGTCTGTCCCGTGATGTACGCGGCGCCGTCCGACGCCAGGAACGCGACCAGCGGCGCGATCTCGTCCGGCGTCGCGTACCGGCCCAGCGGGATCAGCCGCAGGATCGCCTCCTTCTGCTCGTCGCTCAGCCCCGACGTCATATCGGTGAGCACGAACCCGGGCGCGACCGCGTTTACCGTCACGCCGCGCGCCGCCACCTCGCGCGCGACGGCGCGGGTGAAGCCGCCGATGCCGGCCTTCGCGGCCGCGTAGTTCGCCTGGCCGGCGTTGCCCATCGCGCCGACGACCGACGTGACGTTGATGACGCGGCCCCAACGCGCGCGCGTCATGTGCCGTAGCGCGAGCTTCGTCGCGAGGAACGTGCCCTTGAGGTTCGTCTCGAGCACCGTGTCCCACGCCGCCTCGCTCATGCGCAGCACTAGGCCGTCGTCGGTCACGCCGGCGTTGTTCACCAGCACGTCCAGTCCGCCGAGCGCCGCATGCGCGGTCTCGACGAGCGCCTCGACGGCGGCCGCGTCGCGCACGTCGGCGTGCGCGCAGCCCGCGGTCACGCCGAGCGCTTCGAGCTCTGCGACCACCTGTGTCGCCAGCTCCGGCTGCGTGCGGTAGGAGATGAAGACATCGGCGCCCTGGCGCCCGAGCTCGAGCGCGATCGCGCGGCCGATGCCGCGCGTGCCGCCGGTGACGAGAGCGCGACGCCCGGCGAGCGCGCGCACGCGCTACTCCGTGGCCTCGCCGCGCGCCTCGGCTGCGCTGCCGATGTTGCGCACCTGCGCGTTGCGGTCGGTGCGCTTGAGCGCGCCCGTGAGCACGCGGCCCGGGCCGAACTCGATGAACGCGCTCGCGCCCGCGTCGAGCATCGTGCGCACCCCGTCGACCCACAGCACGGGACTCGTCACCTGGTCGGTTAGTTCGTCGGCGAAGTCCGCGCCGCGCGTCAGCTTACCGCCGTGCACGTTCGAGACTACGGGCATACGTGGGTCCGAGAACACCGCGCTGGCGAGCACCGCGCGCATGCCGTCCGCCGCCCCCTGCATGAGCGGCGTGTGGAACGCGCCGGCGACGTTGAGCGGGACCACGCGCGACGCGCCGGCCGCGGTCGCGGCCTCGGACGTCGCTTTCACCGCCTCGTGGGTGCCGCCGATCGAGACGTTGCCCGGGGCGTTCTCGTTGCACAGCGCCGCGCCGTGCTCGGCGCAGAGCGCCGCGACCTGCGTGCGCTCCAGCCCGAGGATCGCGGCCATCGTGCCGGGGTGCGCGTCGCACGCGTCCTGCATCAGCCGCCCGCGTTCGCGCACCAGCCGCAGCCCTTCGGCGAACGGCAGTGCGCCCGCCGCGATCAGCGCGGCGTACTCGCCCAGCGAGTGGCCGGCCACGAGCGCGGCGCGCTCGCGCACACTGCCCGCCTCGATCGCCGCGATCAGCGCCGCGATCGCGTGCGTCACCAGCGCGGGCTGCGTGTTCACCGTGCGCGTCAGCTCGTCCTCGGGCCCCTCGAAGCACAGCGTCGAGAGCGCGAAGCCGAGCGTCGCGTCGGCCGCCTCGAAGACGGCGCGCGCGGCCGGGATCTGCTCGTACAGGTCGCGCCCCATCCCGACCTGCTGCGCGCCCTGGCCCGGGAACAGCCATGCGGTGGTGTTGGAGGCCGGGAGGTCGGGAATCACCACGTTCGACATCGATGCCTCCTTGCAGTCGAGCCGCGTGCGCAGCCGCCGCACGCCACAGGCGCGCCGTCTACGCGGGCCGGGCAGTGCGGGAGTCTAGCGCGTTTCGCCCGCCGGGCCGAGCACCTGTCGGCCGTTGTAGAAACCGCAGACGGGGCAGACGCGGTGGTTGGGGCGCATAGCGCGGCACTGCGGGCAGCGCGCGAGCTGCGTGGTGACCAGCGCGTGGTGGCTGCGCCGCCGCCCCTGCTTCGCCGGGGGCGTCCTACGCTTCGGGACCGCCATCGCTCTCCTCCGAACGCAGGCGCTCGGCCAGCTCGGCGAGCCCCTGCCAGGGCTCGGCCGGCTCCGCCTCGTGCTCGCACCGTCGCGCGTTCAGGTTCTGCCCGCACACCGGGCAGAGGCCAGCGCAGTCCTCGCGGCACAGGGGCCGCAGCGGCAGCGCCGCCTGCTCATACTGCCAGACCACCTCGCTGAGGTCGAGTTGGTGCTGGGCGTCGATGCGGAA
The DNA here is from genome assembly GCA_016875695.1 of Chloroflexota bacterium. Lineage (GTDB taxonomy): Bacteria > Chloroflexota > Dehalococcoidia > UBA2979 > UBA2979 > SHYP01. The sequence goes on from VGPB01000082.1 coordinate 4,408, forward strand.
CTCGTCCGGGTCGGCCTGGACCGGCACGCCGGTCACTGGGTCGCGCAGGGGCACGTACTCCTCGGCGAAGGCGAGCGGCAGCTCGATACTCGTCGGCGTGAGGCAGCGCGCGCATTCGAGCGTGGGGCGTACGCGCAGCCGCGCCCGCACCAGCACGCCGCGCCCGGTGCGGATGAGCTCCACCGGGCCGGAGGCGAGCGTGCTGTAGCCGGCCAGGGGCACCGCCAGCGGCTCGTCCTCGAGCAGGGCACGGCGCGATGCACCGACCGGGTCATGGAGCAGCGTGGCGACGTTGAACTGGGGCACTAGGATCTCCGCGCGGCCCAGCGATCGTACACCCCGCCGGTCGCGCGGCCAGCGCCGGTATACTCGCGGCGCCGGCGGGGCCGCGCCGACGCCGCTGCGCTCGGCGCCGGGAGACGTTCGCGAGGAAGGGGGCGCCTCGTGCAGGCGGTCTGCTACCTCCGCGCGCTGCTGGACGAGCCGCCGGACGCCCAGCGCAGCGCCTTCGCCGCCTACTGTGCGGGCACCAGTCGCCGTGGCGCCCGCGAGTATCTCGAGCACGAAGACGCTGGAGACGGGGACACCCTCGGTAGCGGCGAGCTGCGGCGCATGCTGCGGGAGCTCGCCGCCGAGCCGCGGCCGGACACGGAGGTAGTGATCGCGCGGCTGGCCGTGCTCGGCACCACGGTGCGCGAGCAGGCGCGCCGGTACCTGCAGCTCGCTGCGCTCTCGATCCCGCTCGCGATTGCGGACGGCACTGACCCCGCCGAGGCACTGCTCGCGGCGTGGGACGAGCGCGACCCCTCGGAGCGCCGCCGGGAGCAGGTGCGCCAGGGCATGCGTGAGCGGGCGCTGCGCGGCGAGGTGCTGGGTCGCGCGCCCTACGGCTATCGCGTCGCCGGGCGGCACTTGGTGGCAGATCCGGAGGAGGCGGCGGTCGTGCGCGAGGCGTTCCGCAGCTACCTCGACGACGGCGAGGGCGTGCGCCGCATCACGCAGGCGCTCAACGCCGCGGGGCTGCGCACGCGGCGCGGCGGGCCCTGGAGCATAGTGAGCGTGCGCGGCCTGCTGCGAAACCCCGCCTACACCGGCACCTACCGCCGCCTGAGCATCGTCGTGCCGGCCGAGCACGAGGCGCTGGTGAGCCGCGAGCAGTTTCAGCGCGTGCAGGAGCGCCTCGCCGCGCGGCGCACGAGCTTCGGCACGCAACACCGCGGTGAGTACCTGCTGGCGGGCCTCGCGCGCTGCGGCTACTGCGGCAACCACCTGATCGGCATGCGCCGCTCGCGTGCCGTCGCCGGCGCTAGCAAGCCGCAAGTCTACAGGTACTACCAGTGCGAGTCGCGCACGAACCAGAGTCGCTGCGACTACCACACGCGGCGCGCCGACGAGTTGGAGCGACGCGTGCGCGCGTTCCTGCGGCTCGCGAGCCCGCCCGCGCAGCTAGCCGGGGCGGGCGCGGCGCCGCGCGACGACGCACTGGAGCGGGTGCGCGCGCGGCGACGCTCGCTGCGCCGCCAGCTCGACGTCCTGCTCGAGCGCCACGCCTCCGGTGAGTGGAGCGCGGCGCGGCTGCGCGAGGAGGCGAGCACGCTGGCGCTGCTCGACCTTCAGGCGGAAGACGAGGAAGCGCTGCTCGAGGCGCGAGACACGCCCGTGGACCACCTGCGACGCCACGGCGAGCTCGCCGCCGCACGTCGCAGGCTCGTGCGCGACTGGTCGCGGCTGCCGTTTACCGAGCAGCGCGACCTGCTCCGCCGCGTGATGACTGGCATCGTAGTCACCGACGACGCGATCCGCCTCGAGCTCGCGACCTAGCCCCGGGCGCGCGCCGGCGCGTGCTACGATCGCTGCTGCCAGGGGGCCGGACGGCCGCCGGCGGCGTGCGGCAACGCGCGCAGCGGGAGGAAAGTCCGAACTTCGCCGGACAGGGTGCCGGCTAACGGCCGGGCGGCGCGAGCCGACGGATAGCGCAACAGAAACATACCGCCCGGGCTCCGGCCCGCGGCAAGGGTGAAATGGTGCGGTAAGAGCGCACCGGCGTCCTGGTAACAGGGCGGCCGTGCAAACCCCACCCGAAGCAAGGGCGAATAGGGGAGCGCATGGGGTGTCCGGCCCCGCTCCCGGGTAGCCTGCTCGAGACGGCGGGTAACCGCCGTCCTAGATGGATGGCCGTCGCCGCCCCCCGGGGCGGTACAGAATTCGGCTTACAGGCCCCCTGGCAAGCTCCGCGCAGGCCGTGGGCACAGGCGCTCGCTCGCGCTCACTCCTCGTAGTCGCGCGACATCACGACCTCGCCGCGATGGATCACGCGGTCGAGGTTCACGAGCAGCGCGACACCCTTCACCTCAGGGTCAAGGTTGCGCTCTACTTCCGGCGCGCGGTCGTAGACGAGCTGCCGCAGCGTCGAATCGCTCACCCGCGTAGCGCGGCCGTGCAGCTGGAACGACAGCCGCGTCGCCGGGTTTCGGTACATGAACGCGATGTGCGGGTTCGTCTGCACGTGTCGCAGGATGCCGCCGTCAGGGTTGCGCACCCAGATCGCAAGTTGATCGTCGCTGTGCACCTGCGTTGAGCCGCGGAAGCTGAGCAGCGGTTGCCCGCTCGCGTCGACCACCCCTACGACGATCGGTGCGCCATCTGCGATCGCGCTATTGATCGCCTGCTTCCACTCGTCGGTCAGCTGCAGCATCGCCGCCCCCCCCCGCGTCGGTCTCCCCCGGTTTGCCGCAGCGTAGCGCCTCCGGCGCGGCGGCGGGCTACGATGGCGGCCGTGGCGCGAGCAGATTGGCGGGCGGGGCTCGATCCGGCGCAGCGCGCCGTGCTGCCGCTGGTGCGCGCCGTGCGCTTCGACTCGCGGACCGTCGAGCCGGGCGACCTGTTCGTCTGCGTGCCCGGCGAGCGCGCCGACGGGCACGACTTCGCCGCGCAGGCGGTCGCCGCAGGCGCCGCGGCCCTCGTCGCAGAGCGCGACCGGGCGCCGGAACTGAAGGGCCTCGGCGTGCCGGTCGTGCGCGTCGACGATGCGCGGCGCGCGCTCTCCGCGATCGCCGCCGCGCACGAGGGGCACCCCGCCGAGCGGCTGACCGTGGTCGGGGTGACCGGCACGGACGGCAAGTCGACGACCGCGTTCCTCGCGCTCGCGGCGCTCGAGGCGTGCGGCCTGCGCGCGGGCCTGCTCAGCACGATCGAGTCGCGCGTCGCTGGCCGGCCGCTGCCCAACCCGACGCGCCTCACCACGCAGGAAGCGCCGTTCGTGCACGCCCGTCTCGCCGACTTCGTCGACGCGGGTTGCACGCACGCCGTCGTCGAGGCGACGTCGCACGGACTCGCGCTGCATCGTCTCGACGACGCGGCGTTCGATATCGCCGTGCTGACGAACCTCGGATCCGACCACCTCGACTTCCACGGCACGCACGAGGCGTACCGCGACGCGAAGGCGCGCCTGTTCGCGCTGCTCGACGCGCCGACGGCGAAGCGAGGGACGCGGCGCGCCGTGCTCAACGCCGACGACGCGGCGTGGCGTCACTTCGCGGTGGCCACGCGCGCGCCCGCGTTCACGTACGCGCTTGACGCGCCCGCCGCCGACCTGCGCGTCGAGGCGATCGAGGCGCGCGCCGACGGCTCGCGATTTACCGCGCGCGTCGGTGAGCGCCGTATCGCCGCGAGCGTCGCGCTGCCGGGTCGCTTCAACGTCGCGAACGCCGCCGCCGCGCTCGCGGCGTGCG
>VGPB01000083.1 GCA_016875695.1 Chloroflexota bacterium
GAGGCGCGGCGTCGATGGCGCTGCCCGGGGTGCGCGCGAGCGGCGAGCCGCGCGTCTCGCGCTCGGGCGCGGTCGTGCGCAGCGCCGTCGAGGCGCTCGAGGTGCTGGCGCTGGCGCTGCTGATGTTCGTCGCGGTGCGCTCCATCGCGCAGAACTTCGTCGTCGACGGTGGCTCGATGGAGCCGACGTTCGCGAACGGCGAGATGCTGGTCGTGAACAAGCTCGCGTACCGCTCGTTCGACGTTTCGTGGTTGCCATGGACCGACGAGACGCACTGGCAGCCATTCGGCAAGCCGCAGGGAGGCGATGTCGTGGTGTTCCGCTTTCCGCAGAACCCGCAGCGCGACTTCATCAAGCGCATCATCGCGACAGAAGGTCAGACCGTCGAAGTGCGCTCCGGGGTGCTGATGGTGGACGGTGTCCCGCGGCAGGAACCGTACCTGTCGCAGCCCGTCGCGTACGAGTACGGACCGATCACGGTGCCGGACGGGCAGGTGTTCGTGCTGGGGGACAACCGCAACAACTCGTACGACTCGCACTCCTGGGGGACCCTGGAGCGCCAGTACCTGATCGGGCGCGCGGAGCTGCGCTACTGGCCGCTGGGGCACGCGGGGCGCATCGACCACAGCGGGGCGACGGAAACGCCGGCCGAGAACGCGGGAGTGGCGCTATCCCCGTCGACCGCGAGGTAGTCGCGGCCCTCGAGGCGACCGGCGCCATCCTCGAGGGGCACTTCCAGCTCAACTCCGGGCGTCACTCCGACCGCTACCTCGAGAAGTTCAACCTGCTGCAGTGGCCGGTGCAGACCGAGGCGGTGTGCCGCAAGCTGGCCGCCGCGACGCGCGCGCTGGCGCCGGCGACCGTCGCGGGGCCGACGACAGGCGGCGTGATCCTCGCGTACGAGCTCGCGCGCCAGCTTGGCGTGCGCGGCATCTTCGCCGAACGCGACGGCGCGGGCGGGCGCGCCTTCCAACGCGACTTCCGACTTGCCGCGGGCGAGCGAGTGCTCGTCGTCGACGACATCCTCACGAGCGGCGCCTCGGTGCGCGACACGCTGGCGGCGGTGGAGGCCGGTGGCGGTGTCTCCGTCGGCGTGGCGGTCATCGTGGACCGCTCCGGCGGAGCCGTGGCGTTCGCGGGGCTGCCGCTGGTGGCGGCGACCGAGTACGCGCTGACGACGTACGCCCCGGACGAGTGTGCACAGTGTCGCGCCGGCGTGCCGCTGACGGTCACCTAAGTCCCGCGCGCGTCGCGCGGCGGCAGCAGGAACGCCGGCGGACGGCGCAGGCGCGGGGGCAGCAGCGGCAGCGAGCGGCGCGCGAGCGCACACACAACGTCGAGCAGCGCCGCGCGCGGCGGGTCCCAGCGCAGGCAGTACGCGACGCGGATGCGCGGCGGGCGGAGCCCCGCGGTGAGCTCGCGCGCGAGCGGGCCGAGTGGGCCGCTGCCGGGCAGCGGCGCGAACAGCTCGGCCGCGATCGCGCGCGCATCGGGTCCCACCTCGAGCGTGGCGAACGCTGCGTCCATGTAGCGCGCGAAGCCCGCGCGGTCGGCCGGCAGCGCATCGCGCAGCATGCCGAGCAGGCCGCCGAGCGCGCACATCTGCGCGCAGTAGCGGTCCGCGAGCACGGCGAGCAGCGGGCCGAGCGCGCGCTCGTGCACGACGAGCGCGCTGTCGATGAGCGTCGCGAGCACCCAGGCGAGCAGCGCAGAGTCGCCGGCGCGGTAGCTGGGCCCGACGACGCGCGCGTGTACCGCGCGCACGCCCGCTGCCGCTGCGGCCACCTGCTCCGGCGTGCCAAAGGCGAACGCGTACATCGGACGCAGCGTGCGGAGCAGGCGCGCGACGCGGTCGCGCCGGCAGCGGCTGTGCGCGGCGACGCCGGCCGCGACGGCGAGGTGCGCGAGCTGCAGCAGCAGCGCGCGCCCGCCTCCGGCGAGCAGCACGGCCTCGCGCTGCACACGCTGCACCGCGTCACGGGACAGTCGACGGCAGTCCGGAGCGGCGACTGCGTGGGGACCCTCACCCCCCGGCCCCCTCTCCCCTTACGTGGCGAGGGGGAGTGGGCGGCGCGCGCCGGTGACCTGCGGCTCGCGCAGGGTGCTAGCTCGTGGCGGCGGCGGTGCGGGTGCGCACCTTGCGCAGCTGGCCGGCGACGGTGCGCAGGCCGACGATCTCGACGCCGCGCAAGTCGGGGCTCGTGGTGAAGTGCTGCTGCACGAACCGGCCGACGGGCTGCGCGGCGACCACGCCGAGCATCGCGGCGACGAAGGCGTTGGCGAAGCGTTCGCGCAGGGCGCCAGTGACGAGCACGGCGGTGGCGGCCCCGGCGGCGAGCACGCCGGCGACGGCGATGTTGGTGCCGCAGAGCGGGGACACGGCTAGCATGGACTGGCCCGCCTGCAGGCGCTCGAGCGCCTCGCGCGCGCAGTCGGCGAGCTCGTCCTGGTCGACGTCACCGAGCAGGAAGAAGCCGTCGCCGCTGGCGCGACCGGCGAGGCGCGTGGGCCCGTGGCGCGCGAGCAGCACCGCGACGGTGGCGTGCTCGAGCGCGTGGTTGCGTCGGATGGCGTTCACCCAGCCGCGCAGCATCGGCACAGCGCCTTCCTCGATACGACTGCGGTTCGCTTGCAGTGTAGGGCGCGGCGCTAGTAGGCGCGGCTCGTGCCGGGCGCGCCGAACTCGAAGCTGCCTTCCACGCCGACGGAGATGGTAACGGGCGTGGCGCTGCCGTTGGCGGCAGTGATGGTGACGGAGCCGCGCGAGGCCGCCCGCTGCAGCAGCGTGGGATTCACCGTGATCAAGAGCGCGCCGGTGCGGGCGCAGCCGCTGCACGCCACGTCCGCGCCGAGCGCGACGCCCGCGGGCGGGTCGACGACGATCCAGTTCGCGGAGGCCACGGCGTGCCAGGAGAGGACGCCTGAGCCGCTGTTGCTGACCTCGATGGTGGCGCGGCCGCCACTGGGGGTGTCGAAGCGGACGTCGACGCTCTGGCGGCTCGCGGCGGGAGCGGGCGCGCCGAGCGCGCGCGCGCGGAGGTCCGGCGCGACCGCGGGGGTGGGGTCGACGTGCTGCGGCTGCGGCGTTGGCAGGTCCATCGCGGCGTAGGGGAAGACGAAGTTCGCGAGGGCGAGCGGGCCGAAGAAGGCGGGCTGGCTGAGGTCGGGCAGCGAGACGGGCCGCGGCGCCCAGAGCTGCACGCCGCGGCTAGACGGCGGACTGGCGAGGCAGCCCCAGACCAGCTCCTGGTACGGGTAGCGCGTGCGGGACTGGCTGCCGTCGCAGCGATAGCGCTCGCGCGGGCGCGCGAACGAAGGGTCGAGGGGATGGTTCGAGCGGTTGGTGCCCGGACCGGTGAAGCCATTGTACGACCAGGTGGCGTAGTACCAGTTCTCGATGATGGCGGGGTCGCTGTTCGTGTCGGTGCCGGCGAGCGGGCGCAGCTCGGGGGCGCCGTTCCACTTCTCGGCGAGGATGCCGGCGCCGCGCGCGATGTTGTAGGCGTAGTGGGTGGCGACACTGACCTGGTTGGCGGTCGGCTGGTTGTTCACGCCGAGTGGCACCGTCATGCCAGTGGTGACCTGCATGATGCCGTACCCGCAGTCGAACGAGACGAGCGCGGGGCCGGTGGCGGCGAAGGGCACCGAGCGCGCGGCCATCGCGAGGTTCGACTCGACCCAGCCGATGGAGCGCAGCAGCGACTGCGGCACGCGGCGCGCGCCGGGCGTGCGCGCGTTGCGGTTGCCTGCCTCAACGGGGGGGAGGCCGAAGAACGGGTCGCCGGGGAACAGCGCGTCGACCGCGGCGGCGTCCATGGCGGCGAAGTACATCGAGCGCGCCGCGTCGGCCTCGTACGCGTGCGGGTCGCGCAGGAACACGCACGCCTCGGCGCGCGGCACGGCGCCCGGCAGCGTGGCGAGCGCGAGCGTCGCAAGCGTGGCGACGAGCAGCGCGAGCGCGGCGCCGCGACAGCTAGTCACGGTGCACCCAGCCGAGGAAGATCAACTCCGCCTCCCCAACTACGGCGAAGCGCCGTCCGCTCTCCGAGATCAGGACCATCGACTCGGTGCCGGGCTCGTGCGCGGTGACGCCATCGAACGAGCGCGCGGCGAGCCAGCGGCCGTCGGGGCTCCAGCCGAGCGGCGCGTCGAAGCCGGTGGCAGGGGGGGCCAGCGGGCGGCTCATGCTGCCGTCGACGGGAACGGTGACGGCGCCAGCGCGGCGCTGCGGGTACGCCTCGCGGCCGACGGTGACCGCGCCGGAGTCGGGCGTCCAGACGGGCGCGAACTGCTCGCTCGTCGGGGCATCGGCAGGCGGCGTGGCCGGCCGCGCGGCGCCGTCGGCGCCGAGCTCGAGCACCTGCAGGCGGTGCACGACGCGCTCGGCGAGCAGCACGGGCTCGAGGTAGGAGACGGCACGTCCGTTCGGCGACAGCCGCCAGTCGCGCGTGATCTGGTCGGAGGCGTGCAGCAGCAGCTGCGGGGCCTCGCCGGCGCGCACGCGGTAGAGGTCGGTGCCCGCCGTGGACAGGCTCGCGAAGAGCAGCGCGTCGTCGGCGGCGAAGCCGACGGGGAAGCTGCCGAACGCGGACTCGGCGCGGTGCAGCACGCGCAGCGCGCCGCTGTGGAGCTCGACGCGGACGAGCGCCTGCTGGCCGCCCTGGCTGCTCGCGCGGTAGACGAGCGCGCTGCCCGCCTGGTCGAAGAGCGGCGGCACCAGCAGGTCGGCGTCGCGCGCGAGCGTGCGCAGCGCACCGGTGGCGACGTCGAGCAGCCGCAGCTCGGCGGGCGAGTCGCGCTGCGGCATCGCGCCCTGCGGTAGCACGGTAAAGGCGACCAGCGTGCCCGCGGCCTGCGGCGAGGGGTTGATGCCCCAGCCTGCGACGTGCTCGACGCTGACGACGGGCGTGCGCTCGTCGGGGCGATTGGCCGGCGCGGTGACGATGCGATCGACGGTGTTGCCGAACTCGGCGAGCACGAGCGTGGCGCCGTCCGGCGGCGGCGCGCCGCCGTCGCGCGCGCGCAGCAGCACGACCCCGGCGAGCACGAGGGCGGCGATGGCAAGGCCTGCGATCGGTACCAGGGCTCGCTGCGCACGCTGGGCGAGGGGCATGCGGGGGCCTCTGCAGTCACCACAGTCGCGCGACGCGGACGGCGTCCCGCGGGTTCGGCGTGGCCTGCCGGAGAACCCCCGCCCGTCCGGCGTTGCGGTCGTGCTCGCGTAGCGAGCGCAGCCACGATACCGGACGCACCGCGTGATGTGTCAAACCGATCGCGCCTCTATGCTGTTTCGATGCTGCTGCGCTATCTGTCGGTCCTCAAGTCGGCGCCTGAGGCGTTCCTGATCCTGATCGCAGCGTTTCTCGTCTCGATGCTGCTCGGACTCGCGCTGCACGAGGCGGCGCACGCGTTCGTGGGCGATCGCATGGGCGATCGCACGCCCCGACGCGCGGGGCGGCTGACGCTGAACCCGCGCGCGCACCTCGATCCGATCGGGTCGGCACTGATCCTGTTCGTGGGCTTCGGCTGGGCGCGGCCTGTGCCGGTGAACCCGAACGCCGTGGCGAACCCGCGCGTGTACATGGTGCTGGTGTCGGCGGCGGGGCCCCTGACGAACCTCACGATCGCGGGGCTCGCGGGCCTCGCAATCAAGTCGGGCACCGTGTCATTCTTCCATCCGTTCATCAGCCCGGAGCTTGCAGACGTCGCGACGGAGGTGTGGACCTCGTCCGCGACGAACCTGTTGGGATTGTTCCTGGGCACGATCGTGCTGCTCAACGTGCAGCTCGCGGTGTTCAACCTGCTGCCACTCGCCCCGCTGGATGGGTTTCGCGTGGCGACGGGGCTGCTGCCGCCGGAGATCGGGCGCGTGGTCGCGCGCTACGAGGCGTGGGGGCCGGGCGTGTTGCTGCTGCTCTTCCTGGTGCCGTACCTGACTCAGGGCGAGTACAACCCGTTGTTCACGGTGATGAGCCCGCTCATCGACTTCTTCCTGCGGCTGTTCGCCGAGAGCAGCGGAGGAGTGCGTGCGGCTTAGCCCGCGCTACCGCGCGGCGCAGTACGTGCGCGGCCTACGCCCGGCGCTGCATCCGGAAGAGGCGCGGCTGGTGCGCACGCTGCTGAGCGACGCGGAGCACGCGCTGTTCACGGCCATGGACGCGCGCGATCGGCGGCACTCAGTGGACATGGTGCAGTGGCTGCGGGCGCGCGGGCCGTGCTCGGACGATCTGCTGGCGGCGGCGCTGCTGCACGATGTGGGCAAGGGGTCGCTGCGCGACTGGGAGCGCGTCGCGTTCGTACTGCTGGGCGCCCTGCATGGCGGCCTGCGCGAGCGCTTGGGGCGCGCCGGCGGCGACGGGCTGCGCGGGGCGCTGTGGCGGCTCGAGCATCACGCGCGGCTTGGCGCGGCGAAGCTGGAGGCGGCAGGCTCGCGCGCGGCGGTCGTCGCGCTCGTCGCGCGGCACACGGACGCGGAGGCGGCGGATGGCGAGCTGGCGCGGCTGCGCGCGGCGGATGCGGCCTGCTGAGGGCGCGCTGCGCGGCGATGCGGGCCGTACACTGAATCCCTGCAGCCGAGCGGGGCGCAGGGTGCCTGGAAGGGCCGGAGGACAGGGGATGCCGCGCGTCACGATCTTCGGAACGGGGCTCATCGGCGCGTCGATCGGGCTACGCATGCGGCAGGCGATGGCCGGCGCGGACCTCGAGATCGTGGGCGCGGACAGCTTCCGCGACCACGCGAAGGCGGCGGAGCGCGTGGGGGCGATCGATCGCGCGGAGCCGGACCCGCGGCTCGCCGTGGAGGGAGCAGGGCTGGTGATCCTCGCGACGCCGATCCTGGCGATGCGCGAGCTGCTGGAGGAGATGGCGCCGGCGCTGGAGGCGGGCGCGATCGTGACGGACACCGGCTCGACGAAGGCCGAGGTGCTGCGCTGGGCGCGGCAGTGGGTGCCGCCCGCGGTCTCGTTCGTCGGTGGGCACCCGATGGCGGGGAAGACGGACACGGGGCCGGGCGCGGCGGACGCGGCGCTGTTCGAAGGCGCGCGCTGGGCGGTGGTGCCGACGCGCGAGGCCGCGGCCGACGCGGTGGAGGTGGTCACGGCGCTGGCGCGGATGATGGGCGCGCAGCCGATGTTCATGGACGCCGCCGAGCACGACGCGTACGTCGCGGCGATCTCACACTTGCCACACCTGGTGGCGACCGCGCTCTTCCGCCTCACGCGCGACTCTGAGGCGTGGCCGGAGCTGTCGCTGCTCGCCGCGGGAGGCTTCCGCGACACGACGCGGCTCGCGGGCACGGACGCGACGATGGCGCACGACATCGCGATCACGAACCGCGCGCAGATCGCGCACTGGTTGAGCCGGTACCGCGAGCAGCTGCGCGTGCTGCAGGAGCAGCTGGAGGACACCACCGACGAGACGGCGCTATTCCGCTTGCTCTCGGAGTCGAGCTTCGAGTACGACGCCTACCGCGGCGGAGCGGTGGGCCGGCACGAGATCGACGAGCAGATGTACGAGCACATGCCGGACGTGGCGGTGCTGGACATGCTACTGAGCCCGACGATGGCGGCGCGCGCGCGCGAGCTGGTGCGGCGGCAGGAAGAGCGGCTGGAAGAGTCCGAGCGGCGCGCCCGCGGCGAGCGCAGGTAACCCGATGGTCGCCACGCGCTCGGGGGAGCTCGCCGACCGCGTCAGGGTGCAGCGCCCCGTCGCACTGCGGGGCACGATCGCGATCCCCGGCGACAAGTCCGTTACGCACCGCGCGCTGCTGTTCAACGCGCTGGCCGATGGCGAGGCGCTCGTGGAGGGCTTCCTCGACGCGGCCGACACGCGCTCAACGCTCGAGTGCGTGCGCGCGCTGGGCGCGCAAGTGGAGGAGCTGGGCGGCGGGCGGCTGCGCGTGCGCGGCCGCGGGCGCACGGGGCTGCACGAGCCGGCCGAGGTGCTGGACTGCGGGAACTCGGGCACGACGATGCGGCTGCTGGCGGGCGCGCTCGCGGGGCTGCCCGGGCTCGCGGTGCTCACGGGCGACGCATCGCTGCGGCGCCGGCCGATGGGGCGCATCGTGCAGCCGCTGCGCGC
>VGPB01000084.1 GCA_016875695.1 Chloroflexota bacterium
CGACCGCCCGGCGTCGCTTCGCCAGGCTCAGTAGTTTCCCGAGGCCACCTCACGCAGAATCGCATTGTCCAGCGCCTGGTCGGCAACCAGCCGCTTCAGCCACGCGTTCTCCCGCTTGAGCTCCTGCAGCCGCTTCGCCTAGTCGACCTTCATCCCGCCGTACTCGCGGCGCCAGCCGTAGTAGGTCTGCTCGCTGATCCCCAGCCTCCGGGACACTTGCGCCACCGTCTGGCCCTACGCCAGACCGACCTCGGCCTCCCTCAGCTTGCCAATGATCTCCTCGGCTCCGAACCACTTCCACTTCGCCGTTGCCATCCAAACACCTCTTCCTGACCAACGCGACTCTCTCGTTCGCGGTGGATCCGTTTCAGGGGGTCAGGTCATTGAGAGGATGGAGCGATGACACGACCAGGCAGGTACCCAGCAGAGATCCGGGAGCGGGCGGTGCGCATGGTGTTCGAGCACTAGGCGGAGCACCCCTCGCAATGGGCGACGATCACCTCGATCGCTGCGAAGTTCTGGATGACGGCCGAGACGCTGACGGACGGCGTAGCTGGAGACTTCGCGAATCCGATCGACGGGCGGAAAGCTTGGTCAACCAAGGCGCGTCTGGTCAGCAGAATGTATGACGTCCGTGATATGATGCGGGTTAGCAGGAGGTGAGCTATGGGGACACAGGCTGGCATGGGGGGACAGCGGCAATGGGGCCGCCGGACCCTGCTCCGTGGCTCCGTATTGGGCGTGGCGGGGCTTGCCGCGGCGGCGTTGCTCGGCTGCGGCGGCGATGACGACACGACTGACGACGGTGCGGCCCCAGCGCCCGCGCGGTCCACACCTGGGGCGGCGGCCGGCGTCACGGACGGTGATGGGCGCTTCTCGTACAACGTCAAAGAAGCGACGGGACCGGCGAAACGGGGTGGCACGCTCGTACAGGGAGTGACGTGGAATGTCGGGCCGATGGACCCGACGAAGTCCGCGGCCGGGGGCACCATCGGTCCAGGACGCGGCGCGTACAACGGCGTCCTGCGATTCGTATCGGGACCGAAAGCCAGTGCGCGAGCGGTCAAGCTCGAAGGCGACCTTGCGAAGTCCTGGCAGGTAACGCCGGACGGACTGACCTACACCTTCCAGCTCAACGGCGGCGTGAAGTGGCAGAACGTCGCTCCGGTGAGCGGGCGCGCCTTCGGATCCGCCGACGTGAAATACGCCTGGGAGCGCTACGCGGGAGCGGGCGCTCAGCGCGCGTACTGGGTGGCCCTCGATCGCATCGATGTGCCGGATGACTCGATGGTTGTCGTCAAGCTCAAGCGCCCATCGCCGGACTTCCTGATCCCTCTCGGCAGTCGCTACCTGACGATTCATCCGCGCGAGATCGTCGAAGACGGCTCGATCGACCGGCGGGCGATCGGCACAGGCGCGATGATCCAGAGAGAAGCGAAGCCGGACCAGCAGGTTGTCTTCGAGCGCAACCCCGACTACTTCCGGGGTCCGGTGCCGCTAGACCGAGTCGAGCACCGCGTGATGCCCGACGGCCAGGCTCGCCTCAATGCGTTTCGTGTGGGCCAACTGGACCATGCGATAGGCCTGGTAGGGGGCTTGCGGGAAGTTGAGGTCCTACTCGCAGGGAACCCGAACCTGCAAGTACTGCCGGGGCTGCCAATTAACGCTGGAGCCGGCATCGTGTTCAACCTTGACCTTCCGAAATGGCAGGACGTTCGCGTGCGGCGGGCGGTCCAGATGGCCATTGATAGGCAGGCGATCGTTCAGGCGGTGAACGAAGGAGCGGGCGCGGTCGTCCCCACGATTCCGTGGGTCTTCCTGTTCGACAAAGAACCTGCACCAGATTCGGACGTATTCGGCGCCTGGTGGAGATACCAGCCGGCGGAGGCGAAGAAGCTGCTGCAGGCCGCCGGTGCCGAGGGCCTCGCATTCGACTTCATCTGGTACAACTACAGCGACACTGGCAATTCGCGGCCGATCGCGATGATGGTTGATCACCTGCGGCAGATCGGTGTTGCCATGAAGCCCCAGCAGCTCGAGTACACGCAGTTCAACTCGCAGTGGACCGGGGTGCCGCCAACATATGCCGATGCCGTGGACGGCTGGTCCGCGAACGGCTTTACGCCGGACACGTTCTTCTACGAGCACCTGCATTCGAAGTCGCCGAGCAATCGCTACAAGCTGAAGGATCAACAGATCGACCAGTGGGCCGAACAGCAGAGCGGCGAACTCGACCCTCAGAAGCGTCGCGAGATACATCGCAAGATCTGGGATCGCGTGCAGGATCAAGTGTGGCGCGTCGAGAAGCCCGCGGCAAAGAACTACGATCTCCTCCAACCGTGGGTGCGCAACATCAGTTTCACGGGCCCGTTCGGCTCGAACTATTCATTCACCGAAATCACGGCGGCTGCGCAACTAGAGCGAGGCTGGCTCGACAAGTAACGAGGAGCTCCACCGGCGAGAACGACCGGATATGCATGAATCGCCCGGGATTTGATGGAGACTCCGGCTATTCAGTCCCGGCAGTCGTCGGAACGAGTTCACGGTAGTGCTTGACTTCGTATTCGATGGGTGGGACGTAGCCGATCGCGCTGAAGAGCCGGCGGTGGTTGTACCAGTCGACTCAGGTGAGCGTGGCGAGCTCGAAGTCCTCGAGTCCACACCATGACCCTCGCCGGTATACCAGCTCGGTCTTATAGAGCCCGTTCACTGACTCGGCGAGGGCGTTGCCGTACGAGTCGTCGCGGTTGCCGACCGGGCGCACCGCTCCGACCTCGGCCAGCCGTTCGGTGTAGCGGATCGCGAGGTATTGACCGCCGCGGTCGCTGTGGTGGACCAGCCTGTCGAGGGGCTCCTCTCGGGTCTAGAGCGCTTGCTTGAGCGCGTCGAGCGCTAGCTCCGCGCGGAGCGAGCGGGCGATTTGCCAGCCGATGATGCGACGCGAGTAGGCGTCGACAATGAAGGCCACGCAGACGAAGCCCGACCAGGTGCGCACGTACGTCAGGTCAGCGACCCAGAGGCGGTTTGGGGCGGGTGTGTGGAAGTTGCGGTCGACGAGGTCGGCCGGCCGCGGGACCTGCTCGTCAGCCACCGTGGTGCGTGTGACCCGGCCGCGTGCCACGCCAGCCAGGCCGAGCTCCCGCATCAGCCGGGCGACGGTGCAGCGCGCGACGGCGATCCCTTCCCTCTTCAGTTGACGCCAGAGCT
Source organism: Chloroflexota bacterium (assembly GCA_016875695.1). Lineage (GTDB taxonomy): Bacteria > Chloroflexota > Dehalococcoidia > UBA2979 > UBA2979 > SHYP01. The sequence continues at coordinate 3,208 of VGPB01000084.1, forward strand.
TGCGCACGCCGTACACCCCGAAGTGCTCGGCGTGGACGTGGCGCAGCTTCACCTTCAAGGCCTCATCGCGGACCCGACGCGCCGAGGGCGGATGCTGCCTCGCGGCGTAGTAGCTTGACGGGGCGACCGGCAGCTCGCGGCAGATCGGCTCGACTCCGAAACGCTCACGGTGGGTCTCGATGAAGCGCATCACTTCGGCAGTCGCGGGTCGAGCTCCCGCGCGAAGAAAGCTGAAGCGGCGCGGAGGATCTCATTAGCGCGACGCAGTTCGTGGTTCTCGCGCTCGAGAGCCTTGAGCCGCTCGCGTTCGTCGCTCGTCAGCCCGGGTCGTGAGCCCGCATCGACTTCAGCCGCACGCACCCAGTGCCGCAACGTCTCGGCCGTCATCCAGAACTTCGCAGCGATCGAGGTGATCGTCGCCCATTGCGAGGGGTGCTCCGCCTAGTGCTCGAACACCATGCGCACCGCCCGCTCCCGGATCTCTGCTGGGTACCTGCCTGGTCGTGTCATCGCTCCATCCTCTCAAAGGGTGGAGCCTCTAACTTTCCCGGGGCGATTCAAGATTGTGGTTGCCGGCCGACGTGCTGGAACTGAAACGTCGGCGCGAGGAGTATGGGCCCCCACCCGACCCGTCGCCTGGGCGTTGTTGGAGCAGCAGCTCGCGGCTGCGGGCACAGACCTGAGCCGCTAGGCGACGGACTCCGCCCGATCGTCGCGGGTCGCCAACCACATGCCGACCGCCCCCGCTGCGACCACGACAACGACGAGCCCCACGAACAAGCGCTGTAGCATCCTAGGTCCCCTAGCATCCTTGCGTCCGACGGACAGGGTACCTGCTCGGGGCCCGAACCGGCGGCCCCGCGGGACATTGTTTGCGCAAGAGCACTTCGATTTGGTCACCGTTAGGCCAATCAGCGCAGGCGCAGCGAGTCCGAGATCCAGAAACCGTTGGCAGTGCTGGCGCGCCGGGAGGGATTCGAACCCCCGACCCTCAGTTCCGAAGACTGATGCTCTATCCACTGAGCTACCGGCGCACGCACCGCAAGCATAGCCGAGCGCCGTGCCGCGCCGCAGGCGGCTTGCGTCGCTGCCCCGAGGGCGCGCGACCCGTCCGCCTCGCCGGGCGGGCGGCGCGTGTAGCATGCGCGTCGGGTGCGGCGCGGCCGCGCCGAGAACGCCCGCGCGGGCAGGAGGAACGGCCACCATGCAGATCAGCCCTAGCGTGCGGGCCGTGCAGGTCCCCGACGAGAGCCCCATGCACCCCATGTACACCAACATCTACCTCGTCGGCCGCGACCAGACCCTCACCGTCGACTCGGGCGAGGCGCTCGACCGCTACCGCTGGATGCTGCGCGGCTACCTCGCCGCCACCGAGAAGACCGAGATCGCGCTCGCCGCCATCACCCACCACCACAGCGACCACTCGGGGAACCTCAGGTGGGCCAGCGAGGTGCTGAAGGCCGAGGTCGTCGTGCACAAGAAGGCCGTCCCGCTGCTCCGCGGCAAGCTCCCCGCTCGCGACCGGGTGCGGACGCTCGATACCGACGAGGTCATCGACATGGGCGGCGGCGTGCGCCCGCGCGTGCTCTTCGCCCCCGGCCACAGCGTCGACTCCGTCGCGTACTACCTCGAGGACGAGGGCGTGCTCTTCACCGGCGACACGCTGCTCGGCAGCAGCACCACCACCGTCAACGAGCTCGGCCCGTACCGTCGCAGCCTGCAGATGCTCGTCGAGCTGCCCAACCTTAAGGTGATCTGCCCCGGCCACGGCGCGATCGTGCACGACCCGCGCGAGCGCCTGCAGAGCCTGATCGCACATCGCGACATGCGCGAGCGCCAGATCCTCGACGTGCTCGATGATCGCCGCCCGCGCACGCCGTGGGAGATCATGCTGGCCGTCTATCCCGGCCTCGACACGCGGCTGCGCCGCGCCGCCACGGGCAACGTCGAGGCTCACCTGCGCGACCTCGAGCAGCAGGGCCGTGTGCTCATCCACGCCGGCAAGCCGCGCCGCCCGAACCCGCTCAAGCGCGCGCGCGAGGTCGAGCACGCCCGGCACGTGCAGCGCACGCTGCACGCCGCGAAAGCGCTAGAGGCGAAAGAGAAGCGCGAGCAGCTGCGGCTCCAGGAGTCGCCGCCCACCGCGCAGTGGGCCGTTCAGCCGACGTACGAGATCGTCGGCCGTGCGAAGGACTGACGCCTGCTCGCCGCGTCGCGCGCGCGAGCCGCGCATCCCGCGCGAGCCTCGCACAGATTTGCGCGACTCGCGCAGGCTTCACGTTTGACGCTAGCCCGGTGCTCCACGGAATGTGGCGCGTTGCCACCCGAGGAGACACGCCCCGATGCCGCCACGCCGCCTGCTGCCGTCACTCGTCGCGCTCGCCCTCGCGCTCGCCGCGCTCCTCGCGCTCGCGTGCGGCGACGACGAGGACGAGCCTGCCGGCACCGACGGGATGATGGACGCGGCGACCACCGCTACGCGCACCGCGACCGGCTCACCGACAGCCGCCGCGGCCGCGTACCCGCTCACGCTCAAGGACATGCTCGGCAAGGACGTCACGATCCCGGCCGCGCCGCGGCGCATCGTGGCGACGAGCCCATCCGCCATCGAGATCCTGTACGCCGCCGGCGGCAAGTCTGTCGCGCGCACGTCGACGGCGCGCGTTCCCGCCGAGGTCGCCTCGCTGCCCGACATCGGCCGCGCCGAGCAGCTCTCGTTCGAGCAGATCGTCGCGCAGCGCCCGGACCTCGTGCTCGCCGACGCGTCGCTGCAGGCGCAGGTCGCGCCGCAGCTCACCGCCACGCTCGGCAACGTCCCCGTCGTCTTCGTCGGCGCCACGAAGTACGACGACGTGGCCGCCGCGTTGCGTCTCGTCGGCCGCATCACGGGCACGCCCGCGGTCGCCGAGGCGGCCGCGAAGAAGATGGACGACGCGAAGGCCGCGGCGAAGCAGGCCGCGGCCGGTAAAACCGCGCCGAAGGCGCTCATGATCATCGGCGCGACCAACGATCCCTACGCCGCGCTGCCCGAGTCGTTCGTCGGCGACCTACTCGGGCTCGCCGGCGGCACGAACATCGCCGCGGGGCTGCCCGCGAACGCGCCGTTCCCTGGCTACACCAAGCTCGCCGTCGAGCGCGCCGCGAGCAGCGCCGCCGACATCGTGCTCACCGTCACCCTCGGCCGTCCCGGTGGCCCCACCCTCGCTGACGCCGTAAAGGGCGACGCCGCTTACGCCGTGCTGCCCGCTGTGAAGCAGGGCCGCGTGCACAACCTGGACGTCGAGGTGTACCTGCAATCGCCGAGCCCGCGCGCCGCGGACGGTCTCGCCTCGCTCACGAAGCTGCTCTTCCCGCAGTAGCCGCGGTCACGGGCGCGAGCACGCCATGGCGATCGCCGCGCTGCGGCGCAGGCCCCCGCCCGCTGCGACGATCCCGCTCGCCGCGCTCGCGCTGCTGCTCGCGATGACGCTCGCCGTCGCGCTCGGCTCCGTCCGCCTCGGGCCGGTGACCGTGCTGGACGGACTGCTCGACCGCGGCGACCCGGCCGCGCGCCTGATCGTGTGGCAGCTGCGGCTGCCGCGCGTGCTCGTCGCCGCGTGCGTCGGCGCGAACCTCGCGCTCGCCGGCGTGCTGCTGCAGGGCATCACGCGCAACCCGCTCGCCGATCCGCACGTGCTTGGCTTCTCCTCCGGCGCCGGTGTCGCAGCGATCGCGATGCTGCTGCTCGCGCCCGGCACGCCGCTCGCGTTCGTCGCGCCCGCGGCGTTCGCGGGTTCGCTCGCCTCCGCTGCCGCCGTGTACGCGCTCGCGTGGCGCGGGGGCATCTCCGCCGTGCGCTTCGCGCTCGCCGGCGTCGCCGTCGCCGCCTTCGGCACCGCGCTCAGCACCGCCGTCATCGCCAGCTCCGACCTGTTTACGCAGTCTGCGCTCTCGTTCCTCGCGGGCGGCCTCTTCGCACGCGACTGGGGCCACGTGCACCAGCTCTGGCCGTACACGCTGGTCGCCGGCGGCGCCGCGCTGCTCACCGCGCGCTGGCTCAACGTCTTCGCGCTCGGCGACGACATCGCGCGCGGTTTCGGCGTGCGCGTCGAGCGCGCGCGCCTCGCGCTCCTCGCGCTCGCGGCGCTGCTCACCGGCTCCGCCGTCGCCGTTAGCGGCCTGCTCGCGTTCGTCGGCCTTGTCGTCCCGCACGCCGCACGGCTGCTCGCCGGCAACGACCATCGCACGCTGCTGCCGCTCGCCGCGCTACTCGGCGCGGCGCTGCTCGTGCTCGCCGACACGTTTGCCCGCGTCGCATTCGCGCCGTCCGAGATTCCCGTGGGTATCGTCACCGCCGTGATCGGCGCGCCCGCCTTCCTCGCGCTACTCCGGACCCGCGCATGAACGCCGCCGCCGGTCACCCGCCGCTGCTCGAGGCGCGTGCGCTGCGCGTGCGTTACGGCCCGCGTGATGCGCTCGTCGACGTCTCGCTGAGCGTCGCGCGAGGCGAGTGGCTCGCGATCATCGGCCCCAACGGCTCCGGCAAGTCGACGCTGCTGCGCACGCTCGCGCGCCTGCAGCGTCCCGCTGCCGGCAGCGTCGTGCTCGGGGGCGCCGACCTGTGGGCGCTCGCGCCGCGCGCCGTCGCCCGCCGCGTCGCGTTCCTGCCCCAGGCGCCCGACGCGCCTGCCGACCTCACCATCGAGGAGCTCATCTGGTACGGCCGCTACCCGCATCGCGGCATGCTCGCTGCGCCCGCCG
>VGPB01000085.1 GCA_016875695.1 Chloroflexota bacterium
CGCGTGCGTGCTCGACGGCGGCTCGGGCCGCGTTGCGTTAGTCGCGCCGGCGCGCCGTCAGCAGCCGCCCGCCGGCCACCGCCGCGATCGCGAGCAGCGCGAGCAGCGCCCCGCCGACCTCCTCCGATGCGAGTCCCGCGTTACCCGTGCGCGGTGCCGCCGGCGCAGCCGTGGCAACGGCCGTCGCTGCCGGCGCACTCGTGGCAACCAGGGTCGCAGTTGTCGGCCGCACCGTTGCGGTTGGCGTCGCGGTTGCAGCGGCAGTCGGCATAGCCGTGGCCTGCGAGGCGGGCTGCGTCGTGCCGCTCGTCACCTGGCCGCGGATCGCTCCGCCCGGGTTCAGCGAGGTGTGTACGTTCACGTACAACGTACCCGCCCGCAGCGCTGACACGAACCCATCCCAGTTCCCGGCGAGCGGACCTACGAGTTCGGAAGCCAGTCCAGTCCCGATGAGCTCAGGTTCGACGCAGGGGTGGTGAGATTCACGAGGTTCAAGACGATCACGCCGTTGACACCCGCGGCGCCAGTCTGGATGTGTGCTGCCGTAACGCCGACGATGCTGCTGGTCGAGAACGACCAGCCCAGACTTCGCGCGCCTTCGTTCAGTGTCGCTGTGAACGAGCCCGTGGCGTTCGTCGTCACCGGCGGCACTTCGTTCGCTCCGATGAGCGTCGCGCGATACTGCACCGCTTGCCCCATCGCGAGCGCCGGCAGCAGCGCGATGCCGATGGCCGCGCCGATGGCGGCCAGCACCACCCCGCGGCCGCGCCCGAATCCGTTCCTCCTCTCGTACCTCCCGCCGAATCCCATGCAACGTGTCCGGGCTGGCGCCCGGCTGCGCGGATGCTAGCGCGCACGTTTGCGTCCATGCGTGCGATTCGCGACCGGAAAGGTGTAGGGAATGTGCACGCCCGCCATCCGCTCAGGACGCCCCAGGGTGCCCCATGCGCAGCTCGACCGGGCCCGCCACGCCACGAGCGCCCGGTCACCCGGGCGCTCGTGCGGTCTGCACGGTCCGTGCGGACCGTGAGCTTGAGCCGGAGCTAGCTGCGGCGGCTCGTCATCAGGCGGCCACCGGCTACGCCCGCGAGCGCGATCACGCCGAGCAGCGCGATCGCCGCGGCGCCCGTCTGGCCCGAGGCCAAGCCGGCGTTGCCGGTCTTCGGCGCCCCCGGAGCAGCGGTGCCCGTCGCCGTCGCCGCGCGAGGCGTGCCCGTCGCCGTCGCCGTCGCCTGCGCGACGATGCGGGCCTCCTCGCCCTTGCTCGAGCCTGCGTCGTACGCAAACAGCGCTGCCGGGGCCAGGGCCGCCAGCAGGCCGACTACCAGCGCCGTGACGCGCAGACCCATCGGCATCCTCTTCGTCAAATCGTCCTCCCTCATGTGCACGTTGTGCCGAATCCCGTCGGGCCGGCGCGGCACACCATAGCCTATGTCCGGGGTACCGTCACTCCCGCCCATCGAGCCCGTGCCGGACGGCCGCTACGGCCCAGCCGCCTCCTCCCAACCGTGTAGGCCCTCCCATCCCCGTGCCGCCCTACGCAACGCGCCACGCGCCCACCCACGGCAGCGGCACGAGGAGCCGCCGCATGCCCCGCCGCCACGCTCGCACGCTCGCTGCCATCGCGCTCGCGGTCGCCTGCGCCATCGGCACCCGCCCCGAGGCCACGCGCGTCGCCGCAGGCGTCGCGCTGCCCGCCCCGCCCGGCAGCGAGTGACAGATCCTCGCCGGCTACAACACCGCCACCCACAGCGCCGCCGACAAGGGCGACCCCTACGCCATCGACCTTGAGCACGTCGACGCCCCCACCGAGGGCAGCCAGATGCTCGCCCCTTTCGCCGGCACCGTCTCTTACACCTCGGCGAGCTGCCTGCGCGTGCGCGACCCCGGCGGCACCGTCGCGCTGCTCTGCCATGTTTTCCCCTTCGCCGGCATCCGCGGCCGCCCCGTCGCGCGTGGCCAGGCCGTGGCCACCGTCGCCCAGCCCGGCGAAGCCAACAACAACGGCGCCGCGCACATCCACATGGCGTTCACCAGCGGCGGCACCAGCATCCCGTTCGCCGGCGCCTACGCGCTCGACGGCCGCGAACTGCCCGCGACCCCCGCACCCAACGCCTACTGCGGCGAGCGCTTCACCTCGTCCGACGTGCGCACCAGCAGCGTCGACGCCGGCGCCGACCAGCGCGTGCGCGCCGGCGCCCGCGTCACGCTCACCGCCACCCCCAGCGATCCCGGTGCCCTCGTCCGCTGGTCGCAGATCGCCGGCCCCGCGGTCCAGTTCCAGCTCAGCGGCGCCACCGCCACCTTCACCGCCCCCGTCTCCGGCACGCTCCAGTTCCAGGCCGAGGTCTTCGACTCCGCGCAGCGCCTGACCCGCGACATCGTGACTGTTGAGGTCAGCGCCACGACCACGACCTCCACCCGCGTCACGCCCTCCCTCACTGCCGGCGCGAGCAGCACGACCGCCTCGCGGCTCGTCGGCGGCACGACCCCCGCCGCGGGCTTCGGCCTCGTCGTCTTCTCCGGCGGCACCGTCGATGCGCTGCTCACCGCCACCGGCTGCCCCCGCGCGAACGCCGCGTTCTGGACCACCAGCGCCGGCCGCTTCGTCGTCTACATCCCCGCGACCACCGTCATCGCCGTCAACGCCGACTGGCGCGCCTTTTACCCGAGCACGCTGCCCGTCAACGCCGCCATCCTCGGGAAGTGCCGCTAGCGTCCGACTCCCCTCGCCCCGCCCGCGGGGAGAGGGGCCGGGGGTGAGGGGCCGATGCAACCGACTCCCCTCGCCCCGCGCCGCGGGGAGAGGGGCCGGGGGTGAGGGGCCGATGCAACCGACTCCCCTCGCCCCGCGCCGCGGGGAGAGGGGCCGGGGGTGAGGGGCTCCCGGGTGGTAGGCGGGTTCCGCAGCTCCCTGCTACTATCGCGCCGGCCCGAGCGCCGGGCCCACTCACGGCATCGCACCCGCGCACGCGCCCGTCCGCGCGCCTGGAGTCGCCATGAAACTGCACGAGTACCAGGCCAAGGAGCTGCTCGCGCGCTACGGCGTCCCCGTGCCGAAGGGCCGCGTCGCGCGCACCCCCGAGGAGGCCGAGCAGGTCGCCGCCGAGCTCGGCGGCAAGGCCGTCGTCAAGGCGCAGGTGCACGCCGGCGGCCGCGGCAAGGCCGGCGGTATCAAGCTCGCCGCCACCCCCGTCGAGGCGCGCGCCGCCGCCCAGGCGCTGCTCGGCACCCGCCTCGTCACGCACCAGTCCGGGCCCGCCGGCCAGCCGATTGACGCCGTGCTCGTCGAGGAGCAGACCGACATCGCGCGCGAGCTCTACCTCGCCGTGATCATCGACAGCGCCCGCGGCATGCCCGTCGTTATCGCGTCCGCCGCGGGCGGCATGGAGATCGAAGAGGTCGCCGAAGCGCACCCCGAGCGCATCTTCAGCGAACCCATCGACCCCACCGTCGGCTTTCAGCCGTTCCAGGCGCGCGCGCTCGCTTTCGCCACCGGCCTCGACGGCGACCTCAACCGCCCCGCCGTCGCCGCCATCACCAACCTCGTGGGCGCCGCGCTCGAGTGCGACGGCTCGCTCGCCGAGATCAACCCGCTCGCCGTCACCGCCGACAACCGCATCGTCGCGCTCGACGCCAAGTTCAACGTCGACGACAACGCTGACTACCGCCAGCAGGCGCTCTTCGGGCTCGCCGACACCGCCCAGGACGAACCCATCGAGGTCCGCGCGCGCGACGCCGGCATCGAGAACTACGTCAAGCTCGGCGGCAACATCGGCTGCATGGTCAACGGCGCCGGCCTCGCCATGGCGACCATGGACGCGATCCAGTTCGAGGGCGGCATGCCCGCCAACTTCCTCGACATCGGCACGCAGAACGACCCCGCCGCGATCAAGGCCGCGCTCGAGATCATCGGCGCCGACCCCGACGTGCGGGCCGTGCTCGTCAACATCTTCGGCGGCCTCGCCCGTACCGACGTGATCGCCGAAGGCGTCGTGCTCGCCAAGCGCGAAGGCCTCATCCCACAGCCCACTGTCGTGCGTCTCGCCGGCACCAACGTCGAGGCCGGCATGAAGATCCTCGACGACTCTGGCCTCGACCTGCTGCGCGCGGACGGCTTCGCCGAGGCCGCGCGCATGGCCGTCGCCGCCGTCAGGTAGCCACGCGCAGCCCGGTCCGGAGCCGGGCGCTCAACGACACAGCACACCACCCGCGCGCACGAAGCCGGAGCACCCATGGGCGTACTGCTGGACGAACAGACCCGCGTCGTGATCCAGGGCTTCGGCGGCGCGGGTCAGCGCGAGGCGCGCAACTGCATCGCGTACGGTACGGCCGTCGTCTGCGGCGTCACCCCCGGCCGCGGCGGCCAGGAGATCGAGGGCGTGCCGATCCGCAACACCGTGCAGCAGGCCGTCAACGAGTTCGGCGCGAACGTCTCGCTGATCTTCGTGCCCGCGGCGTTCGCCGCCGACGCGATCCTCGAGGCCGCCGACGCCGGCATCCCCGTCGCGATCTGCATCACCGAAGGCATCCCCACGCGCGACATGGTCGGCGTCAAGCGCTACCTGCGCTCGAGCGGGACCACGCTTATCGGCCCTAACTGCCCCGGCGTGATGACACCCGGCGCGCGCGCGCGCGCCGGCATCATGCCGCCCGATGTGTACACGCCCGGCAACGTCGGCGTGATCTCGCGCTCCGGCACGCTCGTCTACGAGGCCGTCGACCAGCTCACGCGCCTCGGCATCGGCCAGTCGTCCAGCGTTGGCGTCGGCGGCGACCCCATCATCGGCACCTCGCAGCGCGAGGCGCTCGCGCTGTTCGAGGCTGACACCGACACCGCCGCCGTCGTGATGATCGGCGAGATCGGCGGCACCGCCGAGCAGGAGGCCGCCGAGTACATCAAGCAGATGTCGAAGCCAGTGGTCGCCTTCATCGCCGGCGCCACCGCGCCCCCCGGCCGCCGCATGGGCCACGCCGGGGCGATCATCGCGGGCAAGGCCGGCACCGCCCAGGCCAAGCAGGCCGCGCTCATGGAGGCCGGCGCCACCGTCGTGCAGTCCCCCTCCCAGATCGGCGTCACCACGCGCGAGGTGCTGAAGGCGCGCGGTCTGGCCTGACGCGCGGGCGCGCGCGCTCCGTCCCCCCTCGCCCCGCCCTGCGGGAGAGGGGCCGGAGGTGAGGGCTCCGGTGGCGCCGTGCGATAATGCGACCATGCCCACGAAGCGGCCTCGGAAGCCCTCCCACCCGAGGCTCGTCCGGAGCGACCGACGGTTCCGCGAATGATCCGCCACGCCCAACGGTGCGGGAGGCGGCACAGCGCGTCGCGCAGACACGCGAGAAGGTCCTGCGAGAGCTGGCCAAGCGCTGAGCCGGGTTCGATACCTGGAGATGCACGACGCGCAGGTCATCGTCGAGGAGCTGACTCGTGGGCTTTTCCCCCGGTCTGCCCGCGTTCCAACTCGCGGGGGGCGAAGGCGAGGGTCGTCTGCGTTCCGCGCTCGGCCAGCCCCGCTGGCCGCACCACCGAGGCGTTGCCGCGAAGGCAGCGGCACTGCACTACTTTCTTAACAAGAACCGTCCCTATGTCGACGGCAACAAGCGTTTCGCCGTTACGGCGATGCTGACGTTCCTCTTCATTAACGACTACGGCCTCGTCGCGAGCGACGATGAACTATAGACTCTCGCGCTGGCCGTCGCTGACGGTTGGCTCGATCTGGATGAGACTCGCGCGTTCGTTCGGACTCGGGCTTGGGGAGATCGGTGGGACGAGGGCCGCACGGCCCGCTGGATCGCTAGTCATAGTCCGAGTGACGCCGTAGCGATCGTCACTGCCTTGGGGCAGGGCGCGTCGCTGCGGCTTCGTATACCCGCTACGCTTGCCAAGACGGTGCGACGTGTATTCGGCGATCGCGACGAGGATGGTAGTTAGCACGCAAGGCGGCACAGCATCGTGTCTGCTGCCCGCCCATAAACCACAAACCGCCGCGCACATGCGCGGCGGTTTGTGCTGCACGCGCACGCCCGTGCGCGCGCGACGTCGAACGCGCGACGCTAGCGCATCAGCCGCGGTGCCGGCGACGCGCCCGACACCACGCGCTTCAGCTCCGCCGAAGCCGAGAAGCGCGGCACCTTCGTCGCCTTCACCTTCACCTCTTCCCCCGTGCGCGGGTTGCGCGCCACGCGCGCCTTGCGATCCGCGCGCGCGAACTTGCCAAGCCCCGGGTACGACACGTCGGTGCCCGCCTTCACGTTCGCCTGCACCACGTCGCGGAACGCATCCAGCACCGCTTCCGCGTCGCGGTTCGGCGTGCCCGCGTTTTTCGCCACTATCGCGATCACATCGGACTTGTTCATCCTGGCTGCTCCTTTGGTGCGCCGCCGCTACGCTCCGCACTCGCACCCCGCGCGGCGCCACGAGGTCCATCGCCGAATGCTAAGGCGCTGCGCGCATTATTGAGAAGTGCCCCGCACCCCTTTTCCGGCTTTTTTTCTGGGATCGCGCCGCGTCGCACCGCTTCTTGCCCGGTCGCAGGCCGCATTCTACGATGTGCTTCCGCTCCGGGAGGGGTCGCATAGAGGCCTAGTGCGGGCGCCTGCTAAGCGCTTACCCCGGGTTTCCGGGGTCGCGGGTTCGAATCCCGCCCCCTCCGCCATGAGCATTCGCCACCCGCCGCGGCCCGCCGCCGAGGTGGGCGCCACGCCGCCACCGCTCCCAGCGAGGCGCCACATGCCCGTCTTCCACATCTGGACCCTCGGTTGCCAGATGAACGTCGCCGACTCCCTCAAGCTCGCCGCCGGCCTCGAACGCCTCGGCTGGCAACAGGCGCCCACCGAGGACGCTGCCGACCTCTACGTCGTCAACACCTGCGCCGTCCGCCAGCACGCCGAGGACCGCGCCTACGGCCGCCTGCACGAGCTGCGCCGCCGCCGTGAGCGCGGCGAGCGCTTCCAGCTCGCCGTCATGGGCTGCATGGTCGGCCCCCGCACCGACGACCTGCAGCGCCGCTTCCCCGTCGTCGACGCCTGGGCGCAGCCCCAGCAGTTCGAGTCGATCATCGCGCTCGCCGGCTCCGCCCGGGACACCTCCGAGGGTGAGTTCTGGGCCGACACCTTCGCCACGCCCACCGGCCCCACCGCGTACGTGCCCGTCGTGCACGGCTGCGACAAGTTCTGCACGTACTGCATCGTCCCGCTGCGCCGCGGCCGTGAGCGCTCGCGACCCGTCGCCGACGTGCTGCGCGAAGTGCAGCACCTCGCCGGCCGCGGCGTGCGCGAAATCACGCTGCTCGGCCAAACCGTCGAGGCCTACGGCCACGACCTCGCCGAGCGCGCGGATCTCGCGACGCTGTTCGAAGGCATCGAGCGCATCGACGGCATCGCGCGCACGCGCTTCCTCACCTCGTACCCGAAAGACATGACCGACCGTATCATCGACGCGGTCGCCGATCTCCCGAAGGTCTGCGAGCACTTCAACATCCCCGTGCAATCCGGCGACGACGCCGTGCTCGCGCGCATGCGCCGCGGCTACACCGTCGCCGAGTACGAGGAGCGCGTCGCGCGCATCCGTGCGCGCATGCCCGGCGTCGCGCTCGCCACCGACGTCATCGTCGGCTCGCCCGGCGAGACCGACGCCGAGTTCGCACACACGCTCGCGCTGCTCGAGCGGCTGGACTTCGACGTCATCCACGTCGCCGCCTACTCGCCGCGGCCCGGTACGTACGCCTACCGCCAGCAGCCCGATGACGTCCCGCACGACGTGAAGCGCGCGCGCCTGCACGCCGTCGAGGCCGTGCACGCCGCCTCCGCCGAGCGCCGCAACCGCCGCCTGCTCGCGCGCAGCGTCGAGGTGCTCGTCGAGCGCGAGGAGGACGGCCGCGCGAGCGGGCGCACGCGCGGCGGCCAAATTGTGCACTTCCAGGGCGCCGGCCTCG
>VGPB01000086.1 GCA_016875695.1 Chloroflexota bacterium
TAGTCCAGCACCGCGCCGAACGCCGAGGGGAACGCGTCCGCCGTGCCGAAGGCCGCGGGATCGAGCGCGAGCGTGAACAGGCCGTTGCCGCCGCTCGTGCCGCCGGCGCGGCTCGTGCCGGCGCCGGAGAGCGCGCCCGCGAGCGCCTCGACGAGCAGCGCGAGCCCGAACCCCTTGTGCGCGGCATCCCCGCCGAGCGGCAGGATCGCGCCGGGCGGCGAGGCGTAGTACGTATTCGGGTCGGTGGCCGCCCGGCCCGCGCCATCGACGATCCAGCCGCCCGGCACCGGCTCGCCGCGGTTACGCGCGACGCGCAGCTTGCCCTCCGCGACGACCGAGGTCGTCATGTCCAGAACAAACGGCGCGTCCGCATCGCCGGTGGGCGCGGCGAACGCGAGCGGGTTCGGCGACAGCCGCCGCGCCACGCCCCCGGGGGGCGCCATCACCTGGCCGCCACCGTGGTTGTTGACCATCGCCAGCGCGATGCAGCCCTGCGCGAGGCCCTGCTCGACGTAGGCGCCGAGCCGCCCGACGTGCCCGCAGCGCCGCGCGACCGCGACGCCGACGCCGGCCGCACGCGCCTTCGCGACCGCCAGCGCCATCGTGTCGCGCGCCACGACCTGCCCGAAGTTCCAGGCACCGTCCACGACGGCCGTCGTGGCGCTCTCGGTGAGGACGCGCGGGGCGACGCCCACCGCGATGCGGCCCGCGCGCAGATGCTCCAGGTAGCGCTCCACGCGGATCACGCCGTGGGAGTCGTGGCCGAGCAGGTTGGCCTCGACAAGATGCGCCGCGACCGTGGCGGCGTCATCCGCCGGCACGCCCGCCCCCAAGAATATGCGCGCGACGTACGCGCGCAGCGGCTCGGCCGCGATCGTCGGCATGGTGCCCTCCTCGACCGCCCCGCGGGCGTACGCTCCGCCCATGACTACCACAACCGCCCGCACCGCCGCATACGACCTCATCGCCTCGCCCGTGGGCACACTGTTCGTCGGCGCGTCCGCCGCCGGGCTGCACCGCGTGGAGTTCGTCGACCCGGGCCACGACGAGGCGGCGCTCGCGCCGCGCCTGGCGCGCGACGCGGGGGGCGAGGCGCATCGCGACGCCGCGCATGCCGACCCGGGGCTGCACGCCGCGATCGCCGCGCTCGACGCGTACTTCGCCGGCCGCGCCACGGCGTTCGAGCTGCCGCTCGCACCGCGCGGAACGCCGTTCCAGCTCGCCGTGTGGCGGGCGCTGCTCGACATCCCGCCGAGGCGCACGTGCAGCTACGGCACGCTGGCGCGAGCCGCGGGCTGGCCCGGCGCCGCGCGCGCCGTCGGCGCCGCAGTCGGGCGCAACCCGCTCGCGGTGGTAGTGCCGTGCCATCGCGTGATCGGCGCGAACGGCACGCTCACGGGCTACGGCGGCGGGCTAGACCGCAAGCGCTGGCTGCTCGCGCACGAGGCGCAGGCGCTGGCGTAACGCGCGCCGCTAGGCGACGTCGCGCATCGTCACGCCTTCCTCGGCGGGGTAGGGGTACACCCAGCTCGCGCGGGGGCGCTGCCCCACGCCCTCGACGATCTCGAGGTGATCGCGGCGCAGCTCGGCGGGCGAGCGCAGGCCGTACGAGCGGACGACGACCATCAGGTCTTCCTGCAGCGCACGCGCGTAGTTCGCGACGCGCGAGCGCTTCTCCTCGAGCACGAGCCCGCGCTGCCGCCACGCGCTCTGCGTCGCGACGCCGGTGGGGCACTCGTTCGTGTGGCAGCGCAGCGCCTGGATGCAGCCGAGCGAGAACAGGAACGCGCGCGCGACGTTGACGAGGTCGACGCCCATGGCGAGCACGAACGCGGCCTCCGCGCCGTTGGCGACGCGCCCGGCGCCAATGATCGTCACGTGGTCGCGCACGCCGTGGCGGTGATACGTGTTGCCGATCGCGACGATCGCGTCGGCGAGCGAGAGACCCATGTGGTCCGAGAGCGACGGCAGGGCCACGCCCGTGCCGCCCTCCGCGCCGTCGACGGAGATGTAGTCTGGCCCGCGCCCGCTGCGCGCGCGCTCAGCGGCGAGTGCGTCGACGAACGCGGGGTCGCCGACAACGATCTTCACGCCCACGGGCACCGGCACCGTTGCCTGAATGCGCTCGATGAACGCGAGCAGCGACGCCATGTCGTCGTACTCCGCGAAGCGGTTCGGCTGCAGCGACGGCCCACCCACAGGGACGCTGCGGATCGCGGCGATCTCGGGCGTGACCTTGGCGCCCGGGATGATGCCGCCTTTGCCGGACTTGGCGCCCTGGCGGAGCTTCACTTCGATCGCGCGCACCGGCTCGAGCGCGCCGATCGCGGCTAGCCGCTCTTAGTCCATCGCGCCGTCCGGGGTGCGCACGCCGTACTTCGCGGGGCCGATCCGGAAGATCACGTCGCCCCCGCCGGCGAAGTGGTGGTCCGACAGCCCGCCCTCGCCGATGTTGATGTAGCACCCGGCCTCGGCGACGCCGACCGCGAGCGCGCGCACCGCGGCCGCCGAGAGCGCGCCGAACGACATGGGCGCGACGTTGACGCGCGAGCGCACGGCGAACGGGCGCGGGCGCCCCGCGCCGATGACGTGCGGCGCGCCCAGCGTCGGCACTTCGTCGTGCAGCGTGGGGAACGCCGAGGGGAGGAAGTGGACCGCGCCGGGCCGCGAGGGATCGAGTTGCGTGCCGAAGTCGATCGCGCTGTTCACGCCCTTCGCGGTCTAGTACACCCACGAGCGCTGCGCGCGGTCGAAGGGCCGCTCCTCGAGGTCATTCGTGACGATGCATTGGCGCAGCTCCGGCCCGAAGGTCTCCAGCAGGTAGCGCAGCCGCCCGACGAGCGGGTACACGCGGCGGATCGAGTGCGGCCGCTGCACGAGGTCGTGCGCCGCGAGCAGCGCGAGCAAGGCCACGATCGCGCCGGCCCCCAGCAGCCACGCCTCCATGTGCGCGCACCTCCGGTGCAAGCATCGGCGGCGCGCGGGCGGCGGCGGAGCCTGCCGTCGGGGGAACCCCTAGACGCCGTCCGGAAGGCGCAGCCAGCGCTCGACGAACGGCACGAGCTCGCCGAGGCGCTCGATACGCGCGTCGGGCGTCACGTCGTACGCCGGCACCGCCGGGTTGTGGCGCAGCACGGCGCGCAGTCCGGCGCGCTGCGCGCCGTGCACGTCGTCGAACGCGCGATCGCCGACGAACACGGCGCGCGCCGGCTCACGCACGCCGACGGCCTGGAGCGCCGCCTCGAACGCCGAGGCGTGGGGCTTCATGAAGGGCAGCTCGCTGGTGTACAGCCGCACGTCGATGAGCGCGTCGAGCCCGTCGCGCTCGAGGAATCGCTCGTGGAACGCGCGCGGCCAGTGCGTGTTCGACAGCAGACCGATGCGCAGGCCGCGCGCGCGCAGCGCCTGCAGCACGTCCGCCGCGTCCGCGTCGTGGCGGATGTGCGGCGTCCACGCGTCGAGGTAGCGCACCGCGGTCTCCTCGAGCAGCGCCGCGGCGACATCGGCGCCGAGCGCCGCGCTCGCCTCCGCGAGCAGCTCGGCGAGCGTGCCGGCGCGCTGGTCGGCCGCCGTGCGCTCCCAGAACGCGGTCTCGACAGCCGCGAGACACGCGGCGACGCGCGCCTCGTGCGCGTGCGCTGCTCCCGCGTCGCCGCCCGCGGCATGCGGCGCCCCCACGTGAGGGGCGAGGTGTCGTGCCGCCAGCTGCCACATGTCGAGCAGCTCGACGGCGGCGTACTCGGAGAGCGTTCCGCCCCAGTCGAAGATCACCGCGTCGAGCGCTCCCGGCCCACCGCTGGGCGCGCTCAATGCGCCGCCTCGTAGGCGTGCTCACCCGCGCGGATCGCGACGACCAGGCGGTTCTCGGCCGGCGGGAGCGGGCACGACCAGCATTCGTCGTACGCGCAGTACGGGTTGCACGCGTAGTTGAAGTCCAGCCACAGCCGCCCGTCGCCGAGCTCCGGCAGCTCGAGGTAGCGCCCCGCGCCGTACGTCTCGCCGCCCGCGTTCGCGTCCTGGAACGGCAAGAACAGCTCGCCCGTGGCGAGGCTGCGGAACACGGTCAGCGCCCGCTCGGCGCCGTCGACAGCGAAGCGCACGCGCGCCCAGCGCTCGTACTCGGCCGGCGCGCCGCGGCTGGTCTCCATCGCCACCGCCTCACGCTCCGCGAACGGCTCCGGCGCCACGTCGAAGGCGAGCGCGGGCACCTCGGGGTAGTAGCGCAGCCCCGCGAACGTGGCGCGCGCGGCCTCCGGGATGGGCGACTCCTGGGCGGTGCGGGGCCACTCGTCCTTGGCGCACCGGAACTCGTCGAGCTCGCTCACGGATCACCCCTGAGGCGGATCGTAGCGTGCGTCGGGTCCCTCCGTGCGCGCCGAGGCCTGCGCCGGCCGAGCGGCGCCGACCGAAGGCTCCGCAAGCCGCGCGCACGCGGCCGCGTTCGTCACCAACAGTTCGCCCACGGCGCCGCGGCGGTCGCCGCGCGAGTTGATCGCGCGGCGGGCCGGCACGACCTCAGTCAAGTAGCCCGCGAAGTCGTAGCCCCCGCGCAGCCACGGGTCCGCCGAGTTCGAGAGCAGCACGGCGACGCCGCGCGCGGTCAGCGCGTCGATGCAGCGCTTGAGGCGCAGCTGCTCGGCCCGCCCGAAGGCGCCGACCGTGTACTGCGTGAAGCTCGAGGTCGCGGACAGCGGGTGGAACGGCGGGTCGAAGTAAACGAAGTCCCCGGGCCGCGCGTCGTCGCAGGCCTCGGCGAAGTCGCACGTACACAGCTCGACGCCGGCGAGCGCGCGCGACGCAGCGCAGAGCGCCTCGCGGTCCGCGATGCGCGGCGCGCGGTAGCGGCCGTGCGGCACGTTAAACTCGCCGCGCCGGTTCACGCGGTACAGGCCATTGAAGCACGTCTTGTTGAGGAACAGCACGCGCGCCGCGACGTCCAGCGACGCGTCGGGCGCCCAAGCACGCAGCTCGTAGTACACGCGTTCGCGGCCGGCGACGTCCTCGCCGAGGTAGCGCGTCTCGAGCGCCTCGAGGCGGGCGGCGAGCGCCTCGGGGGCGTCGCGCACGACGGCGTAGGCGGTCATCAGCTCAGCGTTCGCGTCGGCGAGCACGACACGGCGCGGCGCGCGCGCGGGGTCCGACGCGAGCGCGAAGAAGAGCGCGCCAGCGCCGGCGAACGGCTCGAAATACGTGTCGACGGTCGCCGGGGAGCGCGCGAGCAGCTCCGAGAGCAGCTGCGTCTTCCCGCCGGCCCACTTCAGGAACGGCCGCGCGCCCACGGACGGAGTCTCGGGGGCGCGCGCGGCTGGCGCAAGGCGCGCCCCGGCGGATGCGGCGCGGGGTCGCAGACATGTAAACGCAACCGCTGCGAAACATCGTCGCAACATGCGAGCAAACAGCCCGAAACAGCGCGCCCGCATGCTCGCCTCGTCACTAGGACATGGACGCAACGGGAGGGTACGTGAACACCGGAGACACCGCGTGGATGCTCACCAGCTCGGCGCTCGTGCTGTTCATGACGCCGGGCCTGGCGCTGTTCTACGGCGGCATGGTCCGCGCGAAGAACGCGCTCGGCATGCTCATGAAGAACTTCATCGCCATGGGCATCGTCACGGTCACGTGGATCGTGGTCGGGTACACGCTCGCCTTCGGCCCGGACATCGGGGGCGGGCTGCTCGGCGGGTTCGACTACTTCGGGCTGAAGGACGTGAGCAACGTCATCCCGGAGGATGAGCTTGGCGCGATCCACGGCGCGACGGTGCCGGACTCCGTGATCATGGTGTTCCAAATGATGTTCGCGATCATCACGCCCGCTCTGATCTCAGGCGCGATCGCGGAGCGCATGAAGTTCACCGCGTGGGTGGTGTTCATCGCGATCTGGTCCATCGTCGTGTACGCGCCGATGGCGCACTGGGTGTGGAGCGCGAACGGCTTCATCTTCAAGGACCTCAAGGCGGTGGACTTCGCAGGCGGCACGGTGGTGCACATCAACGCCGGCGCCGCCGCGCTCGCCGCGGTGCTCGTGCTGGGGCCGCGGCTGGGCTTCCGTCGCGAGATCATCCGCCCGCACGCGCTGCCGCTGACGCTACTCGGGGCGGGCATGCTGTGGTTCGGGTGGTTCGGGTTCAACAGCGGCTCGGCGTTCGCCGCGAACGGGCTGGCCGCGAACGCGTTCATCGTCACGCAGATCGCGGCGGGGGTCGCGGGCGCCACGTGGGCGCTGATAGAACACATCCGGCACGGCAAAGCGACCACGCTGGGCTTCGCCTCGGGCGCGGTCGCCGGGCTCGTGGCCATCACGCCGGCCTCGGGCTTCGTGGGGCCGGTGGGCGCGATCGTGATCGGCATCGCGGCCGGCGTCATCTGCTTCCTGGCGCTGCAGATCAAGTTCAAGGCGAACTTCGACGACGCGCTGGACGTGGTCGCGGTGCACCTCGTCGGCGGGGTGCTCGGGTCGCTGATGGTGGGGCTGTTCGCGGACAGCGAGCTCAATCCGCTGACCAGCGACGGCCTGTTCTTCGGGGGCGGGGTCGAGCAGCTGGGCCGCCAGGCGGTGGCCGTGGTGATCGCGTTCGCCTACTCGTTCGTACTCACGTGGGTGCTGGCGCGCATCTTGGACGTCACAATGGGTTTGCGGGCGACGGAGGCCGACGAACGCCGCGGCTTGGACCTGGCCCTGCACGAGGAGCAGTCCTACGTTCTCGCCGAATAGCGCGCAGACTCGCAGCGCCCGCAGGAAGGCCGTCCCGTGAAGTTGATCGTCGCTTACATCAACCCCTTCAAGCTCGATGAGATCCGCGATGCGCTGAAGAATGCCGGCGTCTCCGGGCTCTCCGTCAGCAACATCCAGGGCTTCGGCCGCCAGGCCGGCCACACCGAGACGTATCGCGGCGCCGAGTACGAGGTGGACTTCGTGCCCAAGGTGCGCATCGAGGTGCTGGCCGACGACACGCTGGCGCCGACCATCATCTCGACCATCGAGACCACGGCGCGCACGGGCTCGATTGGCGACGGGAAGATCGCGGTCCTCGCGGTAGAGGACGTGATCCGCATCCGCACCGGCGAGCGCGGGCGCGACGCGCTGTAGCGTCCGCCGAGCGGCCGGGTGACCGCCGAGCGCGAGCCCGACGCCCCCGCGGGCGCCACCGGCCGCGCGGAGCTCGCACCGTTTCTGGAGGCACGCACCGCGCACGCAGTGCGTGCCTCCCTGCAACAGGGGCCGGCCGGCATCCCGCTGCTCGCCGACGCGCTGGATGGGGCGCTGCGCGAGCTAGCGGCGCCGGCCGCGCGGCCCGGTCTCGCCGTGGTCGCACTCGGCTCGTACGGCCGCCGCGAGCAGTGCCGCCACTCTGATGTCGACGTGATGCTGCTCGTGAACGGTGCGCCGGGCGACGCGGTCAACGCCGTGCTGTACCCGCTCTGGGACACCGGCGTGCGCATCGGCCACTCCGTGCGCAGCATCGAGCAGACGATCAGCGCCGCGCGGCAGAACATCGAGACGCTCACCTCACTGCTCGACGCGCGGCTCGTGTGCGGCGACGCGCAGCTGTTCGAGCGCTTCACGCTGGCGCGCCGCAAGCTCGTGCGCGGCGAGCGCCGCCACCTGGGCGCGGACCTCGCGCGGCAGCAGCGCCTGCTCGTCGAGCAGGAGCCGTGGCAGCTGCAGGAGCCGAACCTGAAGTCCGGGCGCGGGGGCCTGCGCGCGCTGCAGGCGCTCCGCTGGCTCGCCGCCGCCGACGCGTTGGCGGCGGGGACGGCGGCGCCGCCCCTCGACGACACGCTCGAGGCGGCGCGCGTGCAGCTGCTGCGCGCGCGCCAAGCGCTGCACGCGCTCGACGACCATCCTAACGACCGCTACCGCCAGGACCTCGCGCTGGAGGCCGCGCGGCTGCTCGGCCGC